>CAYVDZ010000094.1:0-8720 GCA_964450575.1 uncultured Opitutus sp. | reverse complement strand
AGGTCATGCGACAGCAGCGCGAGCAACGCGCCGAGCGCCATCGTCCCAAAGCACACGATCATCAGCAGCGGCGACCAAAGCTCGACGTCACGAAACATTGGGAAGATACGCGCGATCAGGAAGACGCCGAGTTTCACCATCGTGGCAGAATGCAGATACGCACTGACCGGCGTGGGCGCCGCCATGGCGTTAGGAAGCCAGAAGTGAAACGGAAACTGGGCCGATTTCCCAAACGCCCCGATGGCCATGAGCACGAATGCCACATCGAGCAGACGCGACGACTCGCCCCGCAACCCACCGTCAAGGAGAACCGCGAGTTCATACGTCCCCGCCAACTCTCCAACGATTACCGCGCCCGCCAGCAGGACGAGCCCCGTCCCTCCGGTCACCAGCAGCGCCATGCGCGCACCATCGCGAGACGATTCCTTCTCGTGGAAAAAGCCGATGAGCAAAAACGAGGCGATTCCCGTGAGTTCCCAAAACACGACGAGCAAAAGCAGGTTCCCTGAAAATACCGTTCCCAGCATCGCACCCATGAAGAGCAGCAGATAGCTATAGAACCGGTTGTGGCCTTCGTAATGGTCGTCGAGGTAGTGCGTCGCATAAAACGTCACGAGCACCCCGATCCCGCTCACCACCAAACCAAAAAAGAGCGACAAGCCATCAACCAGAAACGTGAGATTGAGTCCGAGCGAGGGAATCCAGGGAATCTCCACCACCGCGCGAGCAAACGGCTCGGCCCGGGGAAGAAAGGCGAAAAGCAATATCCCCACCACGGCGACAGGCACGACCAATGCCAGCCAGCCCGTTCGCGGACCGAGGCGCGGGCCCAGCAAGGCGACCAGCGGCACCGCAGCGAACGGCAGGAAAATAGCAATGAGCAGAAGTGATCCCATGCGAAAAAAATCAGAAGTCGCGCCTCGCACTCGGATAAGCCCGAGAGACCGCGCGACTGGAATCCACGCCAACGCAACGTACTGTCAAATAATACCGGCCTCGCGCGGGTCGAATTCGTACCCGCCCTGCAACGGCCATCTCAAATCCTGCGCCCCAAACAAACCGCCAAAAAAACTGTTCTTCGGATCATGGGTTGATTCCGAGGCCTCTCAAGGCCCGCTCCGCGCCACTAGGACCGTCGTCGATCACTGCGCCGCCCACACCGCGAGAAGCACGAGAAAGAGAACCGTGATCGCCAGGCCGGTACCCAACGGCAACCGGTCTTCGTTCTCGTCGTAACGAGGCGCGTCCGCCGGCCGGAAGGGCCGCAGGGGATGCTGTGCCATGTCCACTAAGCGAGCAATGACGTGATCGCGTCCGCGAGCGGCCGCACCAAAGGTTCCGTTAACCACATTGAGAAGAAGCTTGGCCGGACGATGGAGCCCGCGACGATAAATCCAGTCGGTCTCCAGGACAATCAATGGCTCGCCCTGCAGTTTCCGACGGAAGACCCAGAAACCAATAAACGTAAAGGTGAGCAATTGCACCGATTCCACCAAATGGGGAATCGTGTACGGGTGATACTCGGCCTCAAACGGCAGAAACCGATAGAGCGCCGACGGATAACATCCATAGAAAACGCACAGTGCCGCCGCCACCACCATGGCGATGATCATATTCACCGGCGGCTTCGACGGCCGCAGGCCCACATCCGGTCCCCAGAAAGTGAATACCGGTATTCTCAACCCGGTATGCAAAAAGCTTCCCACTGACGCCACAAAGAGCACCAGCATCATTCCCTCGCGATGCGCCTCGCCCGCCGAGCTGACGATCATTGACTTCGAGATGAAGCCGTTAAACAGCGGAACCCCGGAAATCGACAACGCTCCAATCATGAAGAGCCACAAGGTGAGCGGCAGATACTTCCCCAATCCCCCCAGTTCGGACAACTTGCTCTTACCCGTGGTGTGCAGCACCACGCCCGCGCCCATGAGCAGCAGCGCCTTGTAGAGAATGTGACTATAGGCATGAGCGGCGGTGCCGTTGAGGGACAATGCTGTCCCAAGGCCGATTCCGGTGACCATATATCCCACCTGGCTAATGATACTGTACGCGAGGATCCGGCGGATGTCATTGGCGAGTACCGCGTAGATCAGGCCATAGATCGCCATGATGACCCCGGCCCAAACCAGAACTTCCCAACCAGGAAACAGCCGCATCAAGACATAGACCGCCGACTTGGTCGTCAGCGCTCCCATGAAGATCGTACCGGTCACCGTGGCGCTTGGATACGCATCGGGGAGCCACGGATGCAGTGGGGGAATGGCGGCATTCAACGCGACGCCAAACAAGATGAGCCAGGCTCCGCCGAAACTGGGATCGAGGGCACCGATCAGCATGTGACCGTAGGCGGCATAATGCCAGGCCACCCCGCCCAGCAGCACGCTCCCGCCCAAAAGATGCACCAGCAGATAGCGCATCGCCGCGCCACGAGATTCAGCCGTACCGCGCGCGTAAATGAGGGCGGTCGACGCAATCGCCATGACTTCCCACCAGATCAGTAGCGTGATAAAATCGCCGGCGAACGTGACCCCGAGTGCGCCGGCCGCATACAACATCGCCGCCACCGGTTCCCCCCGGTTCTTCACGTGCCAGGCGTAGATCCCGCCGATCAGCACGATCAAGCTGAAGATCATTCCGAAGACCCGGTTCACAGAATCAACGGAAAGCAGGATCAACTGAAACTCGGCGAAGTTGCCGACCGCGGTCGTTCCGAGCGGCAACCGCATCACGTGCCCAAACCCAAGGGCGGCGAAGAGAACGAAGACGGCGGAACGAACGCGCGCGGGTACGCCCAGCAGCACAAAGGCTCCGAGCAGCAAAATAAAAGCCGGAGGCAGCGTCTCACTCGTCATAATAATCCTCCCGTTTTTCGAGCCAGACTTTACCGAGCGTCTTGGAAACGAAAATGATTACAACGCAGGCCCCAAACCCAAAGAGCGCATAGAAGCCGGGAATCCGATCCCACGCGTGAGGATGTGCGCTCTGGGGGCCCCAAAGCTGCAATACGATCGAGGCGATCGTGATCACGGCCAAAATTATCCAATGCCAGGTCTTCATGAGGGCGCCAACTGCATGATTTCGGCCGCAATGATCTCAGCCAAGGAAAAGACCGGGGCAATCAAGTCGGGGAAAACTCCAAACGCGACTGCCAGGGCCGCGGTCAAACAAAGCGGCGCCACCACCCAGACGGACGCTTCCCCGTATTTCTCGTTCTTTAAATCCCGGCTCAGAAACGCCCGAACCACGATGGGAAAGAAATACGCCGCATTCAGCAATCCGCTGATCAAATAGATGGCGAGGATTGCGGTCTGCCCGGCGTCCATGGCGCCCAGGCACAGGTAAAACTTACTGACGAAACCGTTCAAGGGAGGCAATCCCGCCAGCCCCAGCGCACCAATGCCGAACGCGCCAAAGGTCCACGGCATAGCCCGACCGAGGCCGTCGAGCTGGGAGATCTCCGTTTTGTGCGTATGGACATAGATCGCGCCCGCGCAGAAGAAGAGCGTGATCTTCATCAGCGCATGCGCCGCCAGGTGCAGCGTGCTGCCCATGAAACCAGTCGTCGTGAGCAAGGCAGCGCCCAGCCCGATATACGACAAGTGTCCAACGGTTGAATACGCCAGCCGGCGCTTTAGATTGTCCTGCCGCAGGGCGATGAGCGACGCCAGGAGGATGGTGCTCCCGCAAAAGATCGCCAGGATCAGGTCGAGTCGGGCCAGCGCCATGAGCTCGGGACCAAAGATAAAGCCCACGACCCGCAGAATCCCGAACACCCCCGACTTCACCACCGCGACGGCGTGCAACAGGGCACTCACCGGTGTCGGCGCCACCATCGCCGCCGGGAGCCAGCTATGCAGCGGCATAATGCCGGACTTCACCCCCACGCCGATCATAAAGAGACAGAACAGGACCCTCAGGCTGTTGGCGTCGAGTCCACTGCCCGCCAGCATTCCACCCGCTTTAAAGTCGAGAGTCCCCGTCGCCATATACACCCAACCGGTACCAGCCAGAAAAACCAGACCCGCCGTTAACGCATAGGCGAGATACATCCGACCGGCGCGCACGGCTGCCGGACTTTCCTTGTGAATGACCAGCGGATACGTGGCGAGGGTCAGCAGCTCGTAAAAAAGGAGAAACGTCAGCAGATTGGCGGAGAACGCGATCCCGATCGTGGAGGCCAGACTGAGCGCGAAACTTGCGTAGAAGCGCGTCTGTTTTTTCTCACCGTTCCCGCGCATATAACCGATCGAATACACCGAAGTGACGATCCAGAGGGCCGAAGCAATTAGCGCGAAAAACACGCCCAGGGCATCCGCTTTGAGCGCCAGCGTGATACCAGGAGAGATCTCGATCAGTTCAATCGCGGCCGCGCGACCGTTCAAGGCATCGGGCACGAGCGTGAGAACGATCGCCAGTTTCGCCACGGCGGCAATCAGCGTGCAGGCCTCGCGCAAATTTGGCGCTCGCGTGCAGGCCAGAATGGCAGGCACAGCGAGCAGCGAAGCCAAAACCGCCCAGAGGGGCGCAGACGAGGCATAAACCTGCGGCACGTTCATCGGTTCAGAATCCGGCCGGCAACATCGGTTGAATGAGCTGACGCACGACGATCACGTTGCCGAGACCGAGTACCACCAGAAGAAGGGCGAGGAAGACCACCGGCGCGACGAGGCTCGGACGGTTATCAGCGACGACCACCGGAGCCTCCTCGGCTGCCACGTCTCCGCGCGGCAGATACAAGCGTTCGATCACCCGGAAGAAGTAAACGGCGTTCAGCAGACTGCTGGCCACGATGACGAGCACGTAAATCCACGCGCTGTTCTCGATGCTCCCCAGGAGCAGGTACCATTTGCTGAAAAAGCCCGCCGTCGGCGGCAGCCCGATCATGGAGAGCGCCGCGATGGTGAAAGACAGGGACGTCCAGGGCATGGATTTGCGGAGCGAGTGATCGAGCGCGTCGATCGACTGGCTTCGCCCGGCCGCCAGGAGGTTGCCGGAAACCAGGAAGAGACACGCCTTCATACAAGCGTGATTGAGCGTATGCAGGACCGCACCAATGAAGCCGTAGGTGTTACCCAAACCAATCCCGAGCGCAATATAGCCAATCTGCGCCACACTACTATATGCGAGCATCCGCTTCATGTCCTTCTGAGCGATCGCCATGATTGAGCCCCAGATGATCCCCGCGGCTCCAAGGATCCCCAACACCTGGGTGAAAGGGAGTTGGAAGCGCGAGAGATCGGGATTGAGCACAAAATAGAGAATCCGGATCAGGATATACGCGGCGACCTTGGTACCAAGGGGCGCGACCAAGGCCGTACCGGACGAAACCGCCGAGGCATAAACGTCCGGCAACCAGAGGTGCAGAGGGAAAAGCGCCATCTTCAGGCCCACGCCTGTAATGATGAATACGAATCCAATCACCAACAGCGGTTCCACGCCGGTCACCGCCATGATGGCGGAGAGATCTGCCATGTTCAACGTTCCCGTCCCCATGTAGATCAAGCCCACGCCCAGCAGGTAGAACGAGGCTCCGATCGTTCCGAAAATCAGGTACCGGAAGGTCGCCACGGCGGCCCGGGCGCTGCCTCCGCCAAGCAGGGCGTACCCGGCCAGCGCGGCGATCTCGAGGAAAACATACAGGTTGAACAAATCACCCGTGAGCACGATGCCGGAAAACGCCCCCAGCATCAACAAGGTCGCACTATAAAAGGGGGCGGTACGACCCGGGAGCTCGGCGGCCGCGGGGTAACGCGAATGCCATAATACAACCACCGCAATCCCCCCGAGCAAAAGGACGAAGAACGACGACAACGGATCGAGCACGAGCTCGATCCCAATGGGCGGCTGCCAGCCTCCCACCGCGTAACGGATGGTGCCTTGGGAAAGAACATAGCCGAGGTTCGTGGCGTTGATCACGAAGACGATCGCGCTCGTCGCTACCGCCACCGCGTGCGGCACCCATGTGCCCAGCCGCGACACCAACGGGATGATCACCGCCCCGAAAAAGAAAAAGACAATGGAAAGAACTGCGAGGTGTCCGAGGATCATTTCATCCTTTCCATGAGCGTGTCCTCATCGAGCGTCGCATACTTGCCGTAAATTCGAATGAGCAGCGCAAACGCCACGCCCAGCGTCGCCACTCCGACCACGATGGCTGTGAGCATCAGCGTGTGCGGCAGCGGATTGATATAGGCATCGGCATTCGTCACCTCGATCCGCGGATCGAGAATCGGCACCGTCGAATCGTCCTTATACGCGGCGATGATAAAAAAAAGAATGATGGCCGACTGGAAAATCGACAGGCCGATAACCTTCTTCACCAGATTTCGCTTCACGATCACGCCGTAAAGCCCAATGGTGAGCAAAAGAAAGCAGAACCAGTAGGCGTAGTAATCGTCGATTAGCTCAATCATCGTTCTGCCCTTCCAAGAGTCGGTCAAAAATGGCCACGAGCACTGACATGACGGCCAGACCCACCCCGATTTCCACAATCAAGATGCCCCAATAGTGCATCTGCGCCGCATTCATTTCGGGCAAGGGCGTATATTCATACTGGAGGAAATTGCCGCCGGCGAGGAGATCGGCCATCCCCACTCCAGCATAAATTAATACTCCCACCGCGCCCAAAGGCATGGCCCATTCGGGATTAAACTCCCGCCGGCTCCGGCGGAGGCCTTCACCCAGACGCAACAAAATGATTGCAGTGGCGAGAAGAGCGCCCCCCTGGAATCCGCCACCCGGGCTATAGTGACCATGAAAAATTACATAGAGCGCGAAAATCTGAATGAGACGCGCCACAATGCGGCACGTCACCCGCACAATCAAACTGGAACCCGCGGATTCGTCGGGAATCATGGGCGGTTGCGAAGGATCACCAGGCAGGCGATTCCCGCCGTAAATACGACAATGGTCTCACCGAGCGTGTCGAACCCGCGATAATCGGCGAGGACCACGGTCACAATATTCTCCGTACCGGCATCCGCGTGGGCATGACGGATGTAATACGTGCCCGCCACCGGAGTGCCGGCGGCACTGAACTCCCGATGGATCGGCGCGCGGCGATCGCCCCGCCGCGGCAGGAACGTCGCCGCGTAGGTCATGAGCGCAAAGAATAGCGCCAGGAATACATAGGGGACAATTTTCAATCTTTGGTCCTCCGGGTTGTTCGCAACGTCAACACCACAAAAAATACGCCAAGCACACCGGCGCCAACCACCGCTTCAGTGAACCCCACATCGACCGCTCCCATGGAAACAAAGAGGAGCGCCGCCACAAAGCTAAATACCGAGGTCGTTACGGCGGCAGCCAGCAAATTCCTGACTTCGAGGGCCGTGATGGCCGACGCAATCAGGAATAGATACAGCACGATCTCGAGTTGCCAGGGCATTATTGGTCTCCCTTTTTCAGCGGCGTGATCCGCCGCCACGGTTTAATGCCATGTCGCAGAGCCGCCCGGGCCAAGGCGTGCGCCGCGACCGGATTGGTGAGCGTCAGGAAAATGATCGCGATCGCAATTTTCGCGCTGTTCAGAGTCAACCCTTCCATTACCGCAATTCCGGCGAGCACCACGGCGATGCCCACGGTGTCGACCTTGCTCGCCGCATGGGTACGCGCGAAAAAATCCGGCAGACGAAGAATCCCCAGGCTGCCGATAAACATAAACGCCAGCCCGGCCACAATGAGGAGGATGCCTACTCCGGATTGAATCCATTCGAGGGTCATTTGCGGGCGCGGACGCGTGATCCGATATAACGGAAGTATTCCGCCATGGCGATACCTCCAATAAAGTTAAGCGCCGCATACGCGAGCGCGAGGTCGACGAACATATCCAGCCGGTCGAACATTACCCCCGCGATCAGAATCAGAGCGATGATTTTGCCGCCGATCGCGCCGATCGCGAGCAAGCGGTCGAACAACGTCGGACCGCGCAGAACGCGGTAAAACGGCATCAATATAATCGCCACGAGGAAGATCGCGACCGCAACGAAGAAAGTCGTCATGACCTGGTCCTCCCGAGGCGGGCCTCCTCGATCTCAATCTCCACGGGCGGCGGCGGATTGGCACCGAACAAGCCGGCCACGCGCGCCTGCATCGAACCCGACAGCAGATCGTTCGCCGTCCGGGAATTAAGCGCGTGTACGAGGTAAATATTATCCTCGAGATCAACCGTGAGCGTTCCCGGCGTCAGTGTGATTGAATTGGCCAGCATGACCGCCGCCACCACCCCAGGTTGCTC
This sequence comes from uncultured Opitutus sp., assembly GCA_964450575.1. GTDB lineage: Bacteria > Verrucomicrobiota > Verrucomicrobiia > Opitutales > Opitutaceae > ER46. The sequence goes on along the minus strand of CAYVDZ010000094.1, from coordinate 484 downwards.
CGAGCGAAAACAAACGAGCCGCGGGTCGACATACTGAGCCGGCCAAATAATCGCCCGCGCCACATACACCGCTGAAAAGACCATCTCTTTCAACAACCAGAAATAATATAGGATAAAACGCACGGGATGCACCCGCGACGCATCCGCCTCTCCGAGGGGGGCGAGGCGAAAGTCCATCCACAGCACGAAAACGACCGAAAGCAGGCCGACACTCAGGTGAAAGGCATCGAACTTGCCGCTCAGAATTGCCCAAAACAGCAGCAGACTCCCACCCTTGACCAGCAGCACCGCCAACGGGGGCGTGCGCCGCAACGCGGCCGACGAAGTGACTTTGGGAGTGGAATTCACCAGGACATCGTAGATGACTGCACTTTGGGTGCCAACCCGGCGGTGCCCGTTTCCTGGATGCAACGCGAGTCACCGAGCGACGACAAAGACGAAACCCACAACCGGGCTCGCGCACAAAAAGATGAAGCGGATTTCC
>CAYVDZ010000093.1:11244-11582 GCA_964450575.1 uncultured Opitutus sp. | reverse complement strand
GGGTACCTCTCCCTTAGTAATCCTCTGGATCCGTACTCATCAGTGTAATCTATGGTTAAAATAAACCGCTGAATTTAGGATGCGTCAGGCCGACCCAAGCGGGTCAGAAATCGATGGCTTTCAGCGATCCAATCTGCACCTCGAAACGCTCGTCGAAAAGGCGAACGTGCCGGAGCTCGGTGCGCTTCAGCTCCACCGAGCCGCCGATGCTCACAAAAAGCACGGAAACGGAAGCGTCACCCGAGATCGCGACCATCGTGGGCGGGTACTTGGGATCGACTTGGGCAAACTCGATCGTGCCCTCGCCGGATTTCACTTTTACGAGCAGCTTGGAACGA
>CAYVDZ010000093.1:0-11234 GCA_964450575.1 uncultured Opitutus sp. | reverse complement strand
GCTCACCGCGATCGTTTCCATGAGCTCACCCTCTTTTCGGACGCGCGCATGCACTTGAAACTTCTCCGGCGGAAACCGCTCATTGCCCAGCTTCAGCAGCGGAATCTCGAACACCCAATGCGTGGCTGATTCCGCCGCCACAAATGCACGCCCGGCATCGATCACCTCACCGAGGGCAGGGCGCGCCCGGCGATTGTTCCGCACCTTCGGGCTGGCGGGATCCGCCTCTTCTCCGCGCCGGCGAAAGCGCGAGCGATCGCGGGCGCCCGGCTCCCTGCCGTCGATCTCGATCGGCGTCCACTGTTCGGCGTAGGGCAGCGACGGATCGTACCGCACGACCTGCTGCGATTTGACCTTTCCTTTTTCCGTCTTCACCACCCGGTGTTCGATGTAAGCCCAGCGAGCCAAATCATCGGCTGTCTTATGCAAGACGTTTAGCAGCAGGGCCGACTCCTCCGGGGTCGCCGGCCGGACCGACACGTTGGCGGGAACGTCGACTCCGGACGCCGGCAGAAGACGCCCGGTGAACAGGAAGGAAAAAAAGAGAAGGACGGCGGCGCGCATGTGGTGGGAGATTTTCCGAGCGACCACTCTTCCACCTCGTTATCGCCGTCGCAAGCAGCTTGGTGTTTCCCTGTTCGCGATTGCGTGATCAGCCGGATCGCGGTGGTTTGACCGAGGCAACTGCGGCGGGGCTGACGCGCTTGAAATCGCTCCACGTAAACTCCGCGCGTTCGCCAAAGCGCGACACCGTCATACTCGCGGTGCCAGTCGGCTCCGTGGTTTCAGGACCAGGAAGCGCATCTTCATCGAAATTGAGAAAGCTGACATCCACCGCGCCGTCAGTGATACGAGCCAGACCCAGGAGAACTTTCACGGGCTCCCGCACATTGGCGGTGAGATGTTCCAAGGCGCGGGTCTGCTTGTTGATCGTGACCACGACGCGAACCTTGTCTGCCTGGAAAAGCCAGTTCTTATCCCCCCGCAAGGGAACCTCATAGCGCACCGCCGTGGACGATTCTCCGAGTTTCCCGGCTGCCTTGAAGTCGAAGAAATCTCCGATTGGCGTGTCGATCCGGCGGGGCTTCCTGCGGAACTTCTTGTGCGCCCACGCTTCGTGCTGCGCCTGGGTCGGAGTGTGGCCATCGATCGCGAGGAGGGTCCACCGACGATTACCCGGCAACGATGGATCATAGCGCTCCAGGCGCTCGCGCGGCTGACCATTGGCGTACTCGACCGCGCGCTGGGTGAAAGCCCAATGATCTCGTTCTCCCAGCCAGTCTTCTACGGCCTGCTCGATCAGGCTCTGGTTACTTGCCGACACCGGGGGCACGCCGGCAAATAGCACGAGAAGAAGTAAGGGAAAACGGAGGTGCACGTTCCTTCCGACAGCCCTATCCGCGCGGAGTTCTGGTCGGTTTTCGCGAAGGATAGGCCCCATCCCTAGTCTCGGCATCGCGAAGAAGCTCAGCCCCGAAACGGACGATTCTCCTGAGCGAGCGCGGCGGCTGCCGCAATCGCGGACCGATCAACGTTTACAGTGCGCTGCGCTGTTTCTCGAACTCCGAGAATGCCTCCGCGCTGGCCGCCTGAAACTGCTCCAATGTGATCCCGGCCGCCGTACATTTTTCTTCCGAAAATTTCCAGCACGCGGCCTCGCCTGACAGTGCCAGCCCGTATTCCACCACGATGGCGCCGGCGAGATTCAATACGCACGCGAATCGGTTTTGATAATTCGCTTCATCCATCAGCAGATGGGCCTGCAGGGCATCCACGATCGCCGCTGGAAACCGCCACTCATTCAGAATCACGGTGGTGACCTCGGTCGACATGATGCCAAACCGAAGCGCTTCCCACCCCGTATAACGCTCAAACTTCCTCAGATCAAAAGCGCTCGATGCATCCATTTTCGAGCGACCTTCCCGGTCGAGCACCATCATCCCGATGGCACGGAGAAGCCCGGCGGTGTAGGCCATCCGGGGATCAATCGAAGCGGCCTTGGCCAACGCCTCACTGGCCAAGGCATGGAACAACAGTGCATGCCGCAAACGCTCAGCCGGGATGGCATAGCAACTCAGGGAGCGATCCACCAAGCCTGACACCGTCGCAGCCCCCGCCAGACGAAGCACTTCCCCAAAACCAACCCGGTTGACCGCCTCGTCGACGGAACCAATGCGACGTCCCGGACCGAAGACGGGGCTGTTACTGATCCGAATGACGCGCGCCGCCAGAGCCGCTTCCAATCGGATCTCCGCTGAGATCTGACTCAGCCCCGTGTTGATATCCTGGAGGAGTTCACAAAGTCCGGCCAGAACCTGTGGCGAAGCCGGCAACGCGCGGGCCTGGGCGAGGATGATCTCTCGCGTAACTGTGAGTCGACAAATAGGGGATGCGAGCATCATGGATTCGCTTATCGACACAAGCAGCGAGGCCCTGAAGCCGGCCCGGCCGGCCGCTCAGTCCGCAACTACCGGCGTTGATCGGCGTTACAGCGTGAGTGCCATCACGGCCGCCGCGAACGTGATTTCGGTGGCCTCTGCCACCTGTTCGAGTTGCTCGACCGACATGTGCGCGCCGGCCAATTTCCTTTCGGTAATCTCCCACGAGGGGACTTCGCCCGGCAAGGCTCGCTCCCTTCGGTGGGCCAGAGCGTTGGTCAAATTCAGCACACACGAAAGTGGGCGCGACAAATCCGCGACCTGCCTGAGGTGGTGCCCACGGATCGCGTCTGCCATCTCTACCGGGAAACGCCACTCCGCGATGATCAAGGCGGTAACAGCATCGTTATTAATCCCAAAATTCGCGTCCTCCCAAGCTGAATACGTCGACCACCCCGACATGGCGAAACCCTGCTCCGATTTGAGGAATGAGCGTCCCGCGCGGTCGAGCACGATCATTCCAAGGGGCCGTACCAAACCGGCGGTGTAAGCGGTACGCGCATCGACCCCGCAAAGTCGCGCCAGCGCTTCCGCCGCCAATGCGCAGTAGAGCATATTATCCCGGAGGGCCAGCGCCCCAACGCCGTAATAATCTAAAGATTTTTCCGCAAATCGAGCGGCGCTTGCTGTACCAATAAGCTTCAAGATCTCACTAAACCCTACCCGATTCACGGCCTCTTCCACCGACCCAATCCGGCTGCCCGACGCATAGATTGCGCTATTGCTGATCCGCACGATCCGCGCGGCCAGCGCCAGATCCCGGCGGAGCAAAGCCGAAATCTCATCCAGTTCGCTATTAACGTCCTGCAACATTTCGCCCACGGCCGCGAGCACCTGAAGATCAGCGGGCAAACCGCGGGCAATTTGCAGGAGTTTTTCCCGGGGATACGGTATGCGAATGGCGGGTGCGGCGGGCATAAAACCCTATCGGCACGCACCACCCTCAGTTTGAAGTTATCTGCAGTTTCCCGTGCCCCGCCGCAGGCCGAACCCGCATCCAAGGCGAAGATACTCCGCGTCTGCCACGGGTTTTCCCGACAGGCGGACCAGCGGAGCCGCACGCCTCACATGCGGCAAATCAGCAGTTCCCGCTCGTAAACCATTTCTTTTGGCAAATGAGCATGAAGATCGATGAAGAGTTCCTCGTGGCCAAGGACCTCGGCCCGCCACGCTTCCCGGTCAAACGTTTGCAGCTCGTCAAATTTCTCTTCGGAAAAATCCAGCCCGGTCCAATCGATGTCTTTATACCGCGGCACCCAGCCGATCGGCGTCTCCTTGGCGCGACCGCCCGCGCGGACCCGGTCCACGATCCACTTCAAGACGCGCATGTTCTCCGAAAAACCGGGCCACATGAACTTCCCGGCCTTATCCTTGCGGAACCAGTTCACATGGAAAATCCGCGGCGTCTCGGTCAGTTTCCGCTGCATGCTGATCCAGTGGCGGAAGTAATCCCCCATGTTGTATCCACAAAAGGGTAACATCGCCATCGGGTCGCGGCGGACTTTACCGATCGTGCCGGCTGCGGCCGCCGTCATTTCCGAACCCATCGTGGCGCCCACATACACACCGCTCGACCAGTTGAAGGCCTGATAAACCAACGGCATCGTCGTCGCGCGGCGACCACCAAAAATGAAGGCACTGATCGGCACGCCCTCCGGCTTTTCCCAATCCGGATCAATCGTGGGACACTGTTTGGCGGGCGCCGTGAAACGCGAGTTGGGATGCGCCGCGGTGGCTCCGCTCGCACGACTAATTTCCGGTGTCCAGTCCCGGCCTTTCCAGTCGATCGCGTGGGCCGGCGGTTCTTCCGTCATGCCTTCCCACCAAACTCCACCTTGATCGGTAAGGGCCACATTCGTGAAGATTGTATTCTTCGCGAGCGAAGCCATCGCATTCGGGTTTGTGGTCGTGCTCGTACCCGGAGCGACTCCGAAAAAGCCCGCCTCCGGATTAATCGCGCGCAGCCGGCCAGTCGCATCCGGTTTGATCCACGCGATATCGTCTCCGACCGTCCACACCTTCCAACCTTGCTGCTGAAAATGCGGGGGCGGAATAAGCATGGCAAAATTCGTCTTGCCGCATGCACTCGGAAAAGCCGCCGCCACATAGGTCTTCTTTCCTTCCGGATTCTCGACGCCCAAAATCAGCATGTGCTCCGCCATCCAACCTTCATCGCGCGCCATCGCTGAGGCGATCCGGAGGGCAAAACATTTTTTCCCAAGCAAGGCATTGCCGCCATAGCCGGATCCGTAGCTCCAGATTTCGCGCGTCTCCGGGAAATGCACAATATACTTCTCCTGATTACACGGCCAAGGCACGTCCTTCCGGCCGTTCTTCAGCGGCGCTCCCACCGAATGGATACACGGTACCACGCGCTTGAAATCCTTGTCGATCAGCTCGAACACCTTTTTGCCGATCCGCGCCATGATGCGCATGTTCACGACCACGTAAGGCGAATCCGTCAACTGCACCCCGATCTGCGACATGGGCGAACCAACCGGGCCCATGCTGAACGGCAGCACGTACATCGTGCGGCCGGTCATACAACCGTTGAAGACGCTCTTCAGGGTCTTCCGCATCGCAAAGGGATCGACCCAGTTATTCGTCGGCCCCGCCGCTTCCTTCGACAACGCGCAAATATACGTGCGATCCTCCACGCGGGCCACATCGCTGGCATCGGACCGCGCCAGATAACACCCGGGCCAGAGTTTCCGGTTCAGTTTAATGAAGGTGCCACCCGCCACCATCTGCGCACACAGCGCATCATACTCCTCCTTCGAACCATCCACCCAGTGAACCGCATCCGGTTTACACAGGTCGGTCATCTTCTCGACCCAACGCAGTAGATGTTTGTTCTCGGCCAGGGGAGTGGCTGGGTTGCGTTTTTTCATCATGGCCAACCTGATGCAGCCTCGAGGCATGTAAACCGCAAAGCCCGTCATCACCCGCGGAAGAAGGTCCGGTGCAACCGGCAATTAGCCCGCGCGGACCCAAACCAATTCACTGGGGTATGATGAGGGGCGCCGGAAACGAAGGACTTTGCCGCCCACGCGCCACAAACCCACGCTTTTTTCAGCCAAAAAAAGCGGTGGTTTGATTGCTCAAACCACCGCCCCAAAATCCTCTGGTTAGCCTAAATTCAGCAGTTTATTTTAACCATAGATTACACAGCTGAGCGCGGATCCAGAGGATTACTAAGGAAGAGGCACCTAGCCGCAATTCACCCGCAAGGCCGACGGGACTGTAATTTATAATGCCTTGGTCATCTGTGCTCATCCGTGGAATCTGTGGCTTCAACGGCATTTTCCAGGGTTAGAGGCGTTTTGTCACCTGCAGGCTATAGGTACGACCGCGGGCCATGGTGTTGTAGAGCGATGTCTCATAACCCCGTGAGTCACTCGACAGCGGCGGCTTTTCGTCGAACACATTGTTCATGCCGAACCGGATTCGAGTGTCATTAAACCAGCGGTTCTGCGAGCTCAGCCGGTAGCTGATATAAGCGTTATATGAAGCCGAGTCCTCGACAAAATACCGGTACACGGTGGTTCCGTTCGTGGCAACCGGCTTGATATAGCTGGGATTCCCCAGGGAATCCCAGGTGGCCAGCGAGGTGGTCGCGCCGGTGTCGGTGTAGCGACCGACATAATAATAACCAATCCCCGCACCCCACTGCTGGCGCGTCCACGAGACCGTCGCCGAGCCGCGGCGCTTGGGCGTCGCCCCGCTCGGGGCGTTGGACTCGAGCAGCTCCGTGCGCGGCGCGCCGACCCGGTTATACGCATGATAGTCGTTCAGGTAGGTCCAACTCGTGTTGAGCGTAATAGCGCCGACGGCGAGGCGCGGCAGACGGTAGTTCACGTCAATGTCGTACCCATTCACAAACTCCTGCGCCCGGTTAAAGTAGGTCGTACGGATGAAGTCGATCGCCCCCACCACCGCCCGCTGGTTACCCGCCACCTGTCGCGCATTATAGGCGGTGAAGAAATCCCGGTCAGCCTGGGTCACGGGCAAACGCGCCACGGACGGGTCGCCCTGGTAAGCGGCGGTGCCACTGCCCAGATCGACTGAGCCGATCCCCTGCCCTGCGGCCAGCGCCTGCTGCGTCGCCGCATTGAGTGCCGCGGTGTCGTCCGGAATGCCGCCACCGGAAGCGATGATATCCTTGCGGCGAATTTCCCAGTAATCAACCGACACCGACAACCCGCGGATCTTCGGTACTTCAATTACGATACCAGCCGATTTCCCCGTGGAGCGCTCGGGATTCAGGTTCTGATTGCCGGAAGCGATCGTCCGTCGATTGGAGGGACCATCGGTGGGCAGGCCGGTTACGGCGCTGCGGTACGTATCGTTGCTGCCCGTGGCGGTGCGGATCAACGTGCCGGTGAAGAGCTGCGCGAGATTTGGCGCACGGAAGCCTTCATTATAGGAACCGCGCACCATCACCCACGGTACAGGACGCCAGTTGATGCCGTACTTCGGCTTCGTGGTATCGCCGAAATCAGTATAACTCTCGAAGCGGGCAGCAGCGGTCACCTCCAGGGAATGAACGAGCGGGAGGGTGAAATCACGGCCGACCAGTGGCACCACCGTTTCCGCATACGCGGCGGCCACATGACGGTTGCCGTGCGTATCGGAATTCGGCGAGAAGCCGAGGAAGTCATTCGAGTCGGGATTCAGCCCGCTATCTGGAGGATTGAGGCCGGCGAAGGGCGGACGAAAATCATCATAGGTCTCGTAGCGGAACTCACCACCGAAGGCGCCGCCGATCGAATTGCCTCCCCAGATCGGAAACACATCACCGGAAGCCCGAAAATCTGCACTGGCGAGTTTCGTGATTCCGTTCCGAATAAAGGATGAACGGAAGGTCGACTGGACACTCTCAGGATTCTGGTAATCACCCGTCACGGCGAGGGTGCCGTTCTGCACGGCAAACGTCCGGGTAAACGGATTGAACGCCCGCGCCGGATCGGTCTGATTGATCGCCGCGATCAACAGGCTCTTGCGAGAGGGACCTTCCTCGTTCTCGACCACGCGCGCCTTCGAATAAAGCAGCGCGCCTTCCCAGTTCCACGTCTCCAAAATCCGTCCGCGGGCACCCAGCACGCCGCGATAAACCGACGTATCAACCCAGTCAGTACGTGTCGCCAGATCGGTGAGGCGCTTGTTGCTGATCAACACCGACGCCGGCGTGCCCGTGAGCCGGGGCGTGCCATCGGCATTGGGCGCACCGGTCGGCGACCAGAAGCGCGTGCCAAACGGGTTGAAGGGATTTGTCGTGGGTACAATGATCTGCCCATCGGTCGAGGCCGTGATGCCATCGGGTTCGCGATAGGTGACGGATTCCGCCTGATAAAGGCTGGCATCCGCAAACAGCGTGATGCGCTCGTTCAAATCGAACTCGCCAGTGGCGAAAATATTCGTCCGCTGCGTTTTCGGCTGGATGACCCGATAGGCATTGTTGTTCCAGTAATACTCCCGCGTGACACCCGCCCGGCTCGGCGTCGTGGTCATGAAGCGCACCCCACCGGTGTCGCTGGGCGCCAGAAAGAACTGCCCGGACGTCGCGGCCAGCGTCGTCGGAATCCCCGCGGTACGGCCCGCGACGAATGTACCCGCGGCGTTGACCGTGCCCATGGAGAAATTGCCGAACTCGCTGGTGGCGGAACGGAGATTAAAAACCGTGCTCGTCGGCACGTTCCACGGCGCCGGCGCACGACTGCTGTTGTCCGCATCCGCGGCAAAGGAGCGGTCACGCACGTACATGGGCTCACGCCGATAAAAATCGGCGGTGAGCATCGCCCGTCCTCGCGTTCCCCCAAAGGTCAACCCGTGCGTCAGCGTCGCCCGATATTCCTCGCCATCATTATAACGCGTCTGCCCATAACGCAGCGCGAGCTCCGTGCCCTTGAAGCTGCGGCGCATGACATAGTTGACGACGCCCGCCACCGCATCGGTGCCATAGATCGACGAGGCGCCGTCCCGCAGGATATCGATGCGATCAAGGCCGCGATTCGGCAACTGATTGATGTTGGTCGACAACGTCGGGACCCCGCCTTCACCCTGACTGATCGGGTGCGGCGCCAGCCGGCGGCCGTTGAGGAGGATGAGCGTATTGCTGGATGGGATACCGCGGAGCGAGATGCTCGCGTTGTCCCCGCGTGCCGTCGCCCCCAATGTCGCCGTCTCGTTACCGGGTAAGCCGGTGACTTGGGGCAGGGCGGTCAGCAACTCGGACGGCTGCGAGGCATCGCGAATGTCGATGTCCTCCGCCGAGAAGACAGTCACCGGAAGAACGGCTTCCATCTCGAGTCGCCTGAGATTGGAACCGGTGACTTGAAATGCCTCCAGTTTCACGGGCGCGGCCGCCGCGGCGCTGGCGGACGTTGCAGGAGCGGGGGAGATCGTCTGCGCAGCGGCCGCACTGGCGATCAAAGCTGCGGCTAGGGCTGCCGCGTGCCATCGGATTGGAATAGGTAGGATCATGGTGATTGGAACAGGTCGAACCGACCCTTACGCGTTTTTGTCACGGGAGCAAGTTAGCTTACTTAGACGTGAAACGGGTGGCGAACCGAACGGACAACGGGAGCAGACCGTCCCGCTTATCCGGTTGGCTCCACATGCACGGTCACGTCCGTGATCCGGTGCGGCGCCGAAGCGACAAGGGCGTCCTTCACCGCATGCGCGATCTCATGTCCTGCCCGCACCGAAAGATCCCCATCCACGCGGATCTGAATGTCCACGAGGTAGTGCAAACCGCTCTTGCGCATGCGAACTTTGTCCAGCGCGCGCACCCCGCTTACCGCCAGGGCAAGCGCGCGCACCTCCAACTCAAAGCTCTCCGGCACCGCCATATCCATGACATCCCCTAGCGCGCGCGAGACCATCGCCACGCCGTTGTAGGCGATCACGGCGCACGCGAGCAACGCCGCCCAATCGTCGGCCGCCTCCCAGCCTTCACCGCCGATTAGCGCGACTGAAATTCCGATAAAGGCCGCGACCGACGTCACCGCATCCGTCCAGTGATGCAGTGCCTCGACGCCCAGCGCCGTACTCCCGGATTCGGCGCCAGCAGCCTCCATTTTTCGAGAGAACCATAACTTGACCGCCACCACGCCAGCCAACAGTGGAAGCGTCCACCACTTCGGCGCCAGGTGCGGCGTGATAATCTCCCGAACGGCATGCACCGCCACCCAGCCAGCCATCGCAAAGATGAACACCGCAACGGCCAGCGCCGCGAGTGCCTCCGCCTTGCCGTGACCATAGGGATGATTCGCATCCGGCGGCTGTGAAGCGACGCGCAAGCCCGCCCACACGAGAAACGAGGAAAAAACATCGAGTGTTGATTCCGCGGCATCCGCGATCAGGGCATAGGTGTTGCCCAAGGTTCCGCCGGCAAACTTCACCACTGCCAGGATCGCATTCAGCATGATCCCGCGCAGCACCAAGGCAGCACTCCGCCCGGCATCGCGCCGGGTGACGGCGTGCGAGTTGAAGTCTTCGGCGGGCATTCAACGCACCTTGCGGGATTCATCGGCTTCAATCCAGCCGCGAGCAAAAGAAAGCCCTCAACGTGGAAAATGCAGTTGAATCCACAGATTTCACAGATGAGGCCAGATTAACAAGGCATTCTGCATTTAGGGCACTTCACCTTGCGGGTAAACGGCAGTCAGGTGCTCCTTGATCTGCAATTCTCTGTATCCGTGCCATCGATGTCATCCGTGGTTAATCTGAACTGCTGAATTTAGGTTCAAGCCGTCGCGCCGCCGCTGTCCGTACATGTGCTCCGACCAAGGCTCACTCATGACCGCCTCGCTTCCACAACCGCCTCATTCACTAGCTCAAAGGAGAAGCGTTCAGGGCATCGGCGCCACTCCAGTAATCAGCAATCCATTGACCGGAAGTAAAATCCGATCACCGTGGCGCGATCATGGCTGCGCAGATTAGCACTTCGCCGATCGATCCAGTAAAACAGTTTTCCGTTTTCGCGGAAAACCGCTTGGGGCGTTTGTACGACCTCACGGCTTTGCTGAAGAACAACCAGGTTCACGTCATGGGCATCACCGTTCTGGATACAACGGACAGCGCCATCGTGCGCTTCATCGCCGACGATCCCGACAAGGCTCGGGAGCTCATGATCAACAATGATTTTCCCTATGTGGAGTGCGACGTGCTCGCAGTGGAGATCAACGACGAGTCGCAGTTGAATACGATCCTCGCGGCCCTCTTCGAGGCCGAGATCAACATTCACTATATCTACAGTTTTATCAAACGCCCGGAAGGCCGTTGCGCCATCGCGATCAACGCCGAGGACGTCGATGTCGCTGCCCAATCCCTGTCGCAGCGGGGGTTCCGCGTCCTCACCCAGCGCGACATCTCAAGGTAGGGGCAGAAAAGAAGAAACTCGAGAAAGAAGAAATCGGCACCAAACCGCAAGTCCGGCAAAACGGGAAGCCGTCAACCCACGCTGCCAGGTTTCTACTTTCTCCGTTTTCGCCCGACCGTTTCTTCTTTTCCTTCCTTATCCCTGAACTTCGCCCATCCGCTCGCCTTCGAGCTCGTAGAGACCGGTCATGTATCCGTTCTCGAACATCGCTCCGACCTTGAGCTGACCGTAAAATTCCACGGGCACGTCCATCATCGGCTGCACGCCTTTCTTCATCTTCACGATGACCCACTCGTTCATGTTCGGAACCGTCCCGAAACAGCAAGCCATCGTGTTGCGCATCAGGAGAAATTCCGTGACGAGACCCTTGTCCATTTTCACGGGCACCATATAGCCCACGATGACAGCTTTCT
>CAYVDZ010000092.1:0-11754 GCA_964450575.1 uncultured Opitutus sp. | reverse complement strand
GAACTACGCGCTCTACCCGCACATGTCGGTCTACGACAACATGGCGTTCGGCCTGAAACTTCGGAAGTTCCCCCAAGTCGAAATCGACGCCCGCGTGCGCGAAGCCGCCGCCATGTTGCAGATCGAACACCTCCTTGATCGCAAGCCCAAGGCCCTCTCAGGCGGCCAACGTCAGCGAGTCGCGGTCGGCCGGGCGATCGTGCGCAAGCCGAAGGTGTTCCTCTTCGACGAACCCCTCTCCAACCTCGACGCCAAAATGCGCGTCTCCACGCGCGCAGAGATTTCCAAACTTCACGCCCGCCTTGATGCGACCATGATCTATGTCACGCACGATCAAGTGGAGGCGATGACGATGGGTGATCGCATTTGCGTGATGCGCGACGGTCATATCATGCAGGTCGCTGAGCCCCTCGAATTATATAACCGACCGGCGAATCTTTTCGTGGCCGGTTTTATCGGTTCACCGCCCATGAACTTGTTCAAGGGTTTGATCCGCCGCATCGACTCGCACCTCACCTTCGTGGAAACGAATGCCACCGACACGCCCGTCACCGTGAGGCTCTCCGCTTCACTCGCCCGCCGCGCTGAGGGCTACGTCGACCAACCGATTATTTTCGGTGTCCGTCCGGAAGATGTTCGCGAGGGCGCCGCCGACAGCGCGCGCGCGAGCACCGCCAATGAGGCCACCATCGAAGTCGCCGAGCCAATGGGCGCGGAAACCTATCTCTATCTCACCACCGGCGGCACGTCGTTCATCGCGCGCGTTCGGCCCACGGAAAACTTCCGCATCGGCCAGCACATCAAGATCACGTTTGATTTGGAAAAAGCCCACCTCTTCGATCCATCCACCGAGCTGGTAATCGCGTAAGCCAAACCTGCCTGGCGCTGCCTCAACCGCAGAATTCTCGCGTCCTGCCGTTCGGGTCCGCTTGCCTTCAATACCTGAGGCTCGCGAAACCGGTGGGGACACCGTCCGGCCTCCCGCCGGGAAACGCATACTCACCGGCTCGTTTGAACTAAAGTCGCACGTCACGCTCCACCTCGACCCCGGCTGTCGCCTCCTGGGGAGCACGGAAAAGGCGTCAGCAACCACACCGCTGTATATAACATGGTTCGGGCCGGCAATATTGCCGACGCGGGAAATGGTTTCCCGGTCAACTATGTAGCCCCACCGCAAGCGCTCCTCGATCTCTATCAATGGCGCGTGCAGAACGGGACCCCCGTGTCCTCCAACCCGGGCGTCCAGAATACGAGTGACTTCATCACCAAGGGTACGGAAATTGAAATCATGTTCCGCCCCACCCGCGGACTTTCCTTCGTCCGATTACCACTCCCATGTTGCGACGGCCGAGATCGCGGCCGACCGCGCCTACGGCAATCTCACCGCACTCTGGATTGCGCCGGATCAATATAAACACCGGGCGATGCGCTCTATGGGTGTTGCCGAACGTTATATCAGCGGCGACGCGGAACCCTATGAGACATTCCTCCAATGGGCGGCAACCGTGCCGCGCACCGTCGGAAATCCGCTTTATCATTGGACCGCGTTGGAGTTAAAAACCTATTTCGAGATCGTTGAACCCTTAAACCCTGACACCGCGCCCCGGGTCTGGGACGCCTGCAACGCCCAATTGCGTGAGCCCTCGCATCGCGCCCGCAGGCTGCTGAAACGCACCCACGTGGAATGCGTCTGCAGCTCCGACCTTTTCCTCGATGACCTCGGTGCGCATCATGCCCTGGCGGATACACCCGGGGCGCCACGCGTTCTGCCTTCGCTCCGCGCAGATGACCTGCTCGCGGTTGAGGCCTCCGCCTTTCCGGAGTTTGCCCGGGCTCTCGGGGCCGCCGCAAAGGTATCCGTTGACGATCTGGCCGGGCTCCTCGCTGCGATAGAGCAGCGACTCGACGTCTTCGCGGCTCATGGCTGCCGGTTGTCGGATCATGGGATCAACCACCTAGACTATAGTCAGGTGCCCCAGACGACAACGGCGATGCTCTACACCCGCCGGATGACCGGTGAAACACTCACGCCCACAGAGGCCGCCCAACTTCGATCGGGATTGTTATTCGAACTCGGCACGACCTACGCCCGTCGCGGCTGGACCATGCAATTGCATCTCGGAGCACATCGACAAACCAGCACACGTCTGCGCACCATTGCCGGGCCCGCCGGCGGCTACGCGACCATCGGCGGCACCACGGAAATCGCGCGACTCTGTCAGTTTCTTGATGATCTCGAATGCGCCGGAGCTCTGCCGCGGACCATTTTATATACGCTCAACCCGGCGGACAACGCCGCCTTCGCCACGCTTACCGGTTCGTTTACGCAGGAGGGCGTCGCGGGCAAAATCCAGTTCGGTCCCGCCTGGTGGTTCAACGACCACGCGCTCGGCATTCGGCAACATCTGGAAACGCTCGCCCACCACGGACTCCTCTCGACGTTCATCGGAATGACAACGGATTCGCGCAGCCTGCTCTCGATGTCGCGTCACGATTATTTTCGGCGCATACTCTGTGATTACGTTGGCGAACAGGTCGAGCGCGGCCGCTTCCCGGCCGATGACGCGCTCCTTACGGACTTGATCCGCCGAATCAGTTACGAGAACGCCCGCACTTTTCTTTTCCCATCCTCATGAGCGACTCCTTCTTTGCTGGAAAAACCGCCGTCGTCACCGGAGCCGCGGGCACCTTATGCTCCACGATTGCCCGCCGTCTCGGGCGTGAAGGCGCCAAGGTCGCGCTGCTCGGCCGCACGCTCGCCACCGTCGAAAACGTCGCGGCGGAAATCCGAGAGGCCGGCGGTACCGCCATGGCCCTGGCGTGTGACGTCACCGACACCGCGTCCGTCGAACAGGCCTGCGCACGGATTATCACGGAAGTCGGTCTGCCGTGGTTTTTATTGAATGGTGCCGGCGGCAATCAGGCCGAGGCCATTACGACCACGACGGAGTTTACACCGACCGAGATCGCGGCGGATCGTCCGGTGGAGGTGCGCGGGTTTTTCAATCTCAGCCCCGGAAAATTCGAGGACGTTCTACGGACCAATATCATGGGAACCGTGATTCCCTCGCAGGTGTTCGGACGGCACATGGCGAGCCTTGGACGCGGCTCGATTCTGAATTTTGCGTCGATGACAAGCTATCGCCCGATCACGCGGGTCGCCGCGTATGCGACGGCCAAGGCGGGGATCGTCAACTTCACCTCCTGGCTCGCGGCGTACCTCGCACCGGCGAACATCCGTGTCAACGGAGTCGCCCCGGGTTTCTTCGTCAACGAGCGCAGCCGGAAGGTCCTGATGAACCCTGACGGCTCGCTCTCCGCGAGAGGTCAAAACGTAATGCATCATACTCCGTTTCGACGTTTCGGCGAAGCAGACGAATTGCTCGGCAGCGTGTTCTGGCTACTCAACGACGAACAGGCCGCTTTTGTCACAGGGATCACGGTCCCGGTCGACGGCGGCTTCCTCTCGAGCCCCGGCGTCTAATTATAAGTCTCTTCGCATTGTGCATCGATCCTGAGCCCCCGCGACCCCGCTCATACCCGGCTTCCCCCCGCGCCCGAACCGCCCGAAGCCGCCACCACAACGTCACGTAATCCGTGACACTCCACCCGGCGCGTCCCCGCTCGCGAAAAAGTCACGTATTGCGTGACTTTGGGAGCGCCGCCAGCCGCAACGTCTCCCCGCCACAATGTCACTTGTTACGTGACATTTTCGTGGAACTCGGCGCCGGATAATGTCACGTATTAAGTGACTTTGTCGCTAGTAGTTGGTGCGGGTCGGGGCTGGTCAGAGGGGTCGCGGTGGATTTATATCTATTACGCGAGCAGGCGTTGCATGGCGCTGAGGATCAGGTCTTCGGTTCCGGGGGCGCAGAAGGCGTGGTCGACTTCGTAGCCCCCGCCGGCGAATTCGGTTTTTGTCGGAATATACCACGGGCCATTATCGCCGTACGCGGCTA
This sequence comes from uncultured Opitutus sp., assembly GCA_964450575.1. GTDB lineage: Bacteria > Verrucomicrobiota > Verrucomicrobiia > Opitutales > Opitutaceae > ER46. The sequence continues at coordinate 7,795 of CAYVDZ010000092.1, read as the reverse complement.
CGGCCACCGGCCGCCCCGCGCGCATCGCCTGCGCGGCGAGTTGGTAAGCCACAAAGGGCTCCGCCGGAAGATGGAGCAGCACGGTTTCATTCAAATGCAACGCGCTAAGCAGAAACGGATCTTGACGTTTCCAGCGGCGGACCGATGCGAGCTTGAACGCCGGGCGCAGGCGTGAAACAAGCGCGGTCGGCTGCTTCTGCATCAACTCGCGCAGCGCTCCGGTGAGCAACGCGGGATTCGGCATGGGACGGATCTCCTGCGTCCGCCATTCGAGCGTCGCAATAGGCTCGGGCTTCAACACTGTTGCCGCGGCCACCATTCCACGCGCCATGCGATCGGTGAGCCAGGCGCGGGCCGGTTTCGAGCCGTCGTTATATTTACCCGCTCCGCTATCACCGGCACAGCCGGTGAAATAGAGATGAGTACACGCCGGATCCGCTGCCTGGAGCCGCTTGCGCGCCAGTCCACAGAAGTCACTGCTGACGCGCCCGTCGCCGTAATAACTCATCGGATGCGTCGCGTAATAATGCGCTGCGACGACCTTTGTTCCGCGATCGTAGAACGCGACCGTACGCAACAGCGGGTCAATGAGCCCTTCGGGTAACGCGATCAGCTCCGGATCCTTGCTCGAACTTCCGCGCATCTTGGTCACGCGTCCGTTGGCATCGCGGGCGAGCCGGCGGTTGGACGCCACCTCGTCCACGCGTCCACTCCCGTGCGCCACATGGCTGACCGGCCGAGCTGACTTTATCGCGAGAGCCACGGCCGCGCGAGCTGCATCCAGACAACGCCGATGGAAATCCACGTCGTAGATCTCCGGCAGATCTTTCTCCTCGCGCGCCAATCGCGCCGCATCGAAACACACGAAAGGGGCATTGTGCTGGTGTACACAATGCACCGTAACACGGTCGGGCGACGTTCCGGCTGCTTCCGCCAAAGCGACGCGCCAAGCCAGATGCGCTTCGTTTAAAATCCCGGTCCAATCCACCGCACAAATCACAATCGGCGGACCCGAGCCAAGCAGAACAAACCCAATCGCCTCGAGCGGATCATCATAATCGATCACCGGCTTGATCCAGCCGCCGCAGCACGCGTGTCCGATCGGGGGCGTCACATCGAAGCGAAACGGCGCAATATGCAGCGAGCCTGCACTGGCGGAAGGGGCGGCCGTCGCGGCCTGGAGTCGGGACGAAGCGAGTGCCGCTCCGGCGGCCAATGCGGAATGCTGAATAAAGCCACGCCGGGTAATTGATTTCATGGCAGAGTGATGGTGCGAGAGAGTGAGAGAGCGAGAGTGTGGGTGTTTGATCGCAGCGGCTCGGATCGTTCCAACCCGCTCAGCTCGGTGGTTTGCGCCTGACTGAATGTACGTCTGACGCTCTTCGTTGGGGCAATCCTACGCCGTGAAGGCCTCACCCAAGGTCGGACCGTACTTGGAAGTAACGTTATGGCATTTAGGGCCGCGGCCCTAACTTCGCGAACGCTTCGTTCAGCAGTCGCACCGCTGTATCCACCACCAACGCACCACATTCATCCGTGCCCGCACCGGCCACTCCAGTTTCGTAGCCACCACGCGCTTTTTCGCCGGGCATGCCAATATAATGCACCCCGTTTCCATTGGAATAGCCGAGGACCAAGGTTTGTGGATACGGTGAACGCTCCCGGATCTGGGTGCCGAGATCGCTCAATGGCTCACCGGGCAAGGCAACCAGCGCGAGCGGACCGCAGACAATGATCTGAATCTCCGTGGGAACAGTCGCGGTGCCGGTTCGTTCGCGAGCCGCCGGCGTCAGTGGCAAATCAATCGTCGCCTGAGCGGTGTGCAAAGCCGAAGGCACCAACTTCACGGCATGCTGGTCGGCCACCTTCGCCTTCTTTGCCATTCCGACGGCCATCTCCTCCACTGCAGCAGCGCCGCGACGCCACGGCGTGATGTCGCCGGCGGTGCCTTGGAGAAACATCATTTCTCCGCCACCCAGTGCCACCGCAAACGCGTCTACCGCCGCACCGGGCCAGTCCGCCGAAATCGCCGGAGTCGACGGATAGATGGAAACAGGATGACAGGCGACGTGAAACAAGGAGGCGACCCGCTGTCGGTCGGATCCAATAAATGAAACCAGCGCCAACGTTCGATCCATCGGACCGAAAATCGCGCCGCCCTGCAGGACCTCGGGATTCCAGTCGGGGTGACCATGTCCGACGGTCCGCGGCGGCGCCTCCGCCAATCCCCAGGCGGGAGCCCGCGGGCGCCGGTTATAAAGATATTCGGGAACGGCGATCCGACCAATCGTCACGTCAACCGTGCGGATATCGAGCGCCGCACGTTCCGCTGCCTTGGTCGTCGCGGTGATCAATTTAGCCATCCACTGCTTGAACGCCGGTTGATCGTTTTGGGGCGGCATGAATCGAATTGCCCACCACGTATCGCGCTCCCGTCCGCGATATCCGCCACTATAGACCGGAGCCCATGGCGCGGAGTGCGTGTGGCTGGCGTGCACCATGATATTTCCGCCGGGGATCTTCAACGCGGCGCCCACCGACTTTCGAACTTCATCGCGAGCGGACTCGGACACGTCCACCAAATCCCAGCGAATCAACACGGCCTTGTTTCGGCCATCATCCAAGACGAGCGCATGCACGTACAACGGATCCCGCACTTCGCCGTACGGCTTGCCGGTGACCCAATTTAGCACATCGGTGCCCGGCGAAATATCTTCACGTGCGGCGCCCGCTTTAAGCGTGACCTCGGCTCCGCTGACACGAATGGCAAGGCAGGCAACGACAGTAAGCAGCAGGGAAAGCTTCATGATAGATCGTGGAGAGTTATATATCCAGACGCGCGTACATTGCAATCGTGCAACGCCTCGGAGCGGACCGGGTCGAAATCGATTTTAAGGCAGGTCACGAGCGAGCGCGGACCCTACTGAACAAAAAGGGCGGGTCGCGATGACCCGCCCTGGATAAAGGACTAACTGGCATTGCGAGGGACGCTCACATCCGTGGCAGCGTTAGAAGCGGCCCTGAATGCCCGCTACCACCTTGGCGACGACGATCCGGGTTTCAGCCGGACGATCGCTCGTGACGAAGTACGTCTCGGTAATCGGTGACTTGTTAAGGTTCTCGATATCACAGAAGATCGCGTACTTGGGCGAGAACGTGTACTTCGTCTTAAGGTTCACTTGAACCTTCGGCGCCGAGTAGCGGACCAACGCGGCATTGGTCGAGTTGCCGATGAGGTAGGTATCGCGCCAGACAGCGTTCAAGCGAATATTGAATCCATAACCCAAATAAGTGATCGCGGCATTACCGGCCTTCGGAATGAAGCCCGCGACCTGCGTGGTGGCAGTCGTTCCACCGTAATCGCCCTTGGTGCTCAGCTGAGTATAGTTCAAGCCGAGACCGAATCCGCGCCAGATGCCCGGGAGGAAGGTGAACTGCTGTTGATACGCCAGTTCAAACCCGCGGTAGCGAGCCTTGCCTCCATTCAGCCGGGTCGTGATGCGGTAGCCTTCATAAAGACCGTCGAAGCCATTGTTGGCCCCCGAACCCACAATCTGGCTGCTATCGGTATATTGGAAGTCTTGAACCTCCTTTAAGAAGGCGCTGACCGAGACCATTCCAACCGGCTCGAAATAGTACTCGGCGGTCGCGTCGAAATTATCGGAGTACTGAGGACGCAGGGCCGCGTTACGGGTGTTCACCGTCTGAGCGGTTTCGTTTACAACCTCGAGCGGGATCAGGGAATCGAAGGACGGCCGGCCAATCCCATTGGAATAGCTCAGGCGTGAGACGAGGCTGCGCGTCGGTGAGTACCGGAAATGAACGCCGGGGAACACATCGCGGTACTTGCCTTTCCGGCTCTGGCGGCCCGTTACGGTTCCGTTGGCTGCCTGGACCGGACCGTCTGCATCCGTTTCAGTCTCTTCCACGCGCACTCCACCAAGAATCGAGAGTGCGTTGATCCGAGTCTGGCCCATGATATAGGCCGCAGTCACATTTTCCGTAATCCTGCGATCGCCCGCTTCACGCGAATTGACACCGAACGTGACGTCTTCACGCCAGAGATTCGGCAACAACTGGTGGTGACGCGCCACGGCGAATGGATTTGCCCAAGGCGGCGAACGATAGCCCTCATTGGAATCCGACCACTTGCCCGTCGGGTCGGCGAATTGGGAGAGATTCTCGTCGCCGCTGTTTAATTCGCCGTCAGGACCTGCAAAATCGTACCGACTGCTCTCGTTTTTCAACTGTCGATCTTGTTGGCGAAATACTCCACCGAATTTAACGGAAGTCGGCACGGGGAGATTGAAATCTTTCTTCAAGTTGAATTTCGCCGTCATGATCTCATCTTCACCTTCGCGATCAGGCTGATTGAGCCGAAGCGAACCATAATTATTGAGATTATAAATGTCCGCACCCGTCGTCTGCGATATCTTCGGCCACTGCGAACTTTCCCGACGATCGAAGATGACCCCGATATTAGCCAGACGATAAGTAATCTGCCCTTTCGGCCGCGAATTAAAATGCCGGTCCCCGCCTGAGTAATCGTAGTAGGTCTGGGAATTGGAGAAGCTCGCTCCATAATCAATTTCCAATCCGGGAAAGCGGTGGCGCACCGTCGGTACGAACTGATACGTGCGTCCAGATTTATCATCAGTTGTAATCGTGACCGCGCTCGATGAACTTGCGTTCGCCAGCACTTCCGTGAGGTAGCCGCTGTAGCCGGGGCGGAAATTCGCCACGTTGGCCGCAGTACCAAGCACCATCGCGCGGGTATCGTTGGTCTCATGGAACCAATTATACGCGGTGTTAAAGCTGATGGTGGTGCGGTCACTCAGTTTATAGTCGATTTTCGCACCGGTTGACAGACGCGTGCGGGGCGCTCCGGCCGGACGGGGAACATTGACGTTCTGAATATAATACGGTTCCACCAAAGCTGCCTGGTAATTCATCAAAGCCGCGGTATCGCCACCTGGTTGAGAGTGATACGTACCCGTGAGCACGATACCAATGCGCTTCTCGGCTCCCAGGCGATCCTGATAGCTAAAGTTCAAGGAGGGACCAACATTCTGGATCGGCTCACGCATCCAGGTGTCACTGCGGGTGTAATACTTCGGGCGCCAGACGCCGCCGATGGTATAGTTGAAGCTGCGGGGCTGGTTGCGATCGAAGGCACTCTTCGATACGATGTTCACGTTGCCGCCAATGGAGTCGGCATCCATATCCGGCGTCGGCGCCTTGGTGACTTCGATGGTCTCGATGTTATTCAACGAAGCCTGCTCGAACTCAAAAGTCCGGCCGGCGCCCGCGGATTGGGAACTCGCCATCCGGTCACCATCCATGGTCACGGAATTCAGCGATCCGTCGATCCCGCGGATTTGCACCGAACGGACGTCGGCGCCCACATAAACAGCGGTCACGCCCGGGAGCTGCTGCAAGAAATCTCCAATGTTTCCATCGGCGATATTTCCGAACTGATCGGAAGCGACAACGTTCTTCACGTTAGGAGCCTCGCGTTGCCGGGTAATCGCGTGCGCGCTGCCTTCGCGCGGGCCGGAGACGGTAAAGGCCTCCAGTTTGTAGATACCCGAGTTCATCTCGATGTTCTGCACGACCCGCGTACCCGGGCGAACGTCGACCGTGATGCGCTGCGGCTCGAGACCGGTGTAACGCGCCACGAGGGTCGTCACTCCCGTCGGAAGACTAAGTTCAAACCGGCCTTCCCGGTCCGTTGAAACCGATCGCCCGGTGCCCTCGACGGACACCTGAGCGCCTTCCAAGAAAGTACTCGTCGCGGCGTTACTCACCTGGCCGGCCACCGACCCGACGGTCTGGGCGGTTGCGAGAGAAGCGGAACCAACGAGGAAAAAAAGCGCCAGCCTCTGCAAGATAGCGCGAAAACTAAGCCATCGAGGGAATGTAGTCATGGTGAGTGGGGTTTAAGCAGGCGGAATGCCGATGTAACTGCAAAGTTACCGATTTTACGTCGGGTCAAGCTGAAAAGCACCGGTAACCCGACCCGACTGGAGAAGAACGATCTAGCGCCCTGATAGACGCGATCGGCCAACGCGACTCGAGAAACGGGATTGCGTTCCCTAGTAACTATCACGTTACTCTCGACGCGCCCATGAAACGACGCACGTTTTTAACTGCCGCCGCCAGCGTAACCGCGGTAAGCGGGCCCTCCCCTTTGTCCGCGCAGCCGGCTCCGGCGATCGGCACGCTGATCAACGGCTCGCTGATCGATACTAATGTCAGTCTGTCCCAGTGGCCGATCCGCCATTCCTGGGCGCCGACGCCGGCCGCGTTGGTGGAGCGGTTGCTGCGACACGGCGTCACTTCGGCTTGGACCGGAAGTTTTGAGGGCGTGCTGCATACCGACATGTCCGGCGCCAATGCGCGCCTGGCCGAGAGCTGTCGCAAGGACGGAGTCGGCATTTTGATTCCAATGGGTACGGTCAATCCCACCTTCCCCGATTGGGAGGATGATGTGCGCCGCTGTCATGAGGTTCACGGAATGCGCGGGCTTCGACTCTTCCCGAACTATCACGGTTACGCGCTGGATGATCCCCAGTTTGCCCAGCTGCTCGCTGCTGCCACCCGGCGACGGCTGGTCGTGCAAATCATGCTCTCGATTGAAGACGATCGCTCTCAAAACCCAATGTTGACCGCGCTCCCCGTCCAAGCCGGTCCGCTGGTTGAACTGATGCCAAAGATAACCGGCGCTCGGGTGATGTTGCTGAATGGGGGCTCCCGCGTTCTGGGCGGAAATGTTTCACTGTTGCAAGGGCTCGTGGCCGCCGGCGTCACGTTCGATATTGCCACGCTCGAAGGCGTCGCAGGAATCGAGAATTTGCTGCGCCGCGCACCCGGTGTCCGCACCACCTTCGGATCGCATTCACCGTATTTCTACTTCGAGTCCGCCTTGTTGAAGCTTCAGGAGTCGGCACTTTCCCAAGCTGATCTCGAAGCCGTTCGATCCGGCAACGCGCGCAACCTGCTGCGCTCATGAACCGCCGCACGTTTCTGACTTCGTCCACGCTCGCAGCCGTCACTGCTCCGGTGCGATCGCACGCGGCGAGTCCGTTGTCCCTCGTCAATCCGCCCACCGATCCGGCAGCGTCGGCTTGGCCGAGCAGCGATCTGCGGAAACTGGGCGCGTGGGATATTCACAGTCATGTCGGAACGCCGGGTCCCAATCCGGCGAAACGTATGGAAGCGCTCGTGAAGATTGCGGATCGTGTCGGGGTCGAGCGCCTGTGCATCTGCATGAGTCCGCCGTGGCAGCACGAGCCCACGCCGGAACAGTTTCGCCAGAGCAACGACGATGTGCTCGCGATTCTAAAAGAGTGGAGTTCGCGGGCCTTTGGCTTCGTGTATCTGAATCCTACGCATACCCGCGAAAGTCTCGACGAGCTCGAGCGCTGCGTGGCGGACGGGCCGATGATCGGGATCAAGTTGTGGGTCGGAACGCGGGCCAACGCGCCAGTACTCGATCCCATCGTCAAACGAGCGGCCGAGCTGAAGGCATTGATCCTGCAACACACGTGGATCAAGCAACGCGGCAAGGGAAACCTGCCCCACGAGTCCACCCCGATGGAGCTCGCCGAACTATCCGGCCGCCATCCCGGGGTGCCGATTGTCTGCGGCCACACCGGGGGCGGCGATTGGGCGCTTGGCATCCGGGCGATCCGCACCCGCCCTGATCTGTACGCTGACCTGGGCGGTGGCGATCCCGTCTACGGTGAAGTTGAAATGGCCGTGCGCGAATTGGGCGCACACCGCGTCCTATACG
>CAYVDZ010000091.1:0-11851 GCA_964450575.1 uncultured Opitutus sp. | reverse complement strand
TGAAGCAGCAGCTCGCCGCCCGGATCGGGGTCCTGCACAATGAACAAAAGTTTCGCCAGCATCCCGCGTTCTCGGATGACAAACGCTTCGCCGGCGCGCTCCGCTACCGGCCTGCGGTGCTGAATCGCGACGGCATGACCTTCGAGGTTTCCGGCAATTACGAGCGCGGCTCGATCAACTCGAACCGCCCGCGCATCCTGCCGCCTCTCGATCAAATCAGCGCGTGGTGGGCGCCGCAGGATCAAGGCGGACTGAACCGGCAGACGTTCAATCCCATTCTCACCCGCCCGCTCACCGACCGCGCCAACGCCGCGTTTATTCCGGCGCTCGGCGGCTATCGCTCGGCGTCGATCGTGATGGACCCGGTGGCGAACACCTTCGGCTACAATTCGCCCCAGCGCTATCTGGCGCTCCGCCCCGACGGCACGGTCGTCACCTCTGAGCTCGCGACCGGCGGCGAGGGCGCCTTCCCGCAAAGCAACGCCTACGGGCGCGTCGGCCTGCGTCGCTTCGACGAATGGGCCGCGGCCGCCGGTCTGCCGTTTGCCGATTTCGGCGGTTACGTTCCCGCCACGCTGCGCGACACCTCTGTTTTCGATTTCTACAACAAACACATGGACGGTCCCAACAAGGGTGAGTGGACCGACTGGGATGTTTTCGACGTGGGCCTCACCCAGACCTTCTTCGGCGACCGGCTCGGTTATAATCTCACCGCCTTCAAACAACAGCTCGACGGCGGGCAGTGGGCGGCGCTCGGCTGGCAGAACCGCGTGATGATGGATATCAACACGCACAACCTCGACGGCAGGCCCAATCCCAACGTGGGTCGCGCGTTCATCGAGGAGGAGCTGCGTGACACCAACGGAACGCGCGTCTCGGACCGCACCGCGTGGCGCGCCCAGTTATTTGCGCGGCACGATTTCTCGCAGCAAAAGTCCGGCTGGCTTTCCCGCCTGCTTGGCGAACACCGGCTCACCGGAGCGTTGAGCGAGGAGAAGCAGAAACGCGACGACCGCCGCATCAAAGGCTGGAATCTCGACGCGGCCTCGATGCGGAACTTCACGGACCAGGCATTTCTCGAAGGCGGCGGCCCGAGCACCGCGTTCCGCTATTATCTGAGTGACGATCTGCGCGGGCGGTCATCCGCGGCGGGGGCGAGTCTCTCGAACATCGCAGCTCCCTTCGTGATGGGCCGCGGCGGCAACATGCCCATCCGCTATTTCGACAACACGTGGATCGCACCGGGTTCGGTCAACCCCAACGATTTCTGGCAAAGCCCCGATCCGAACGACACCAGCGCGACGCGCTTGAGGCAGGCCAGCAACCCCGCGAATTACCGGGGCTGGACCACGCGCGATGTGAACGTCGTCACGTTCTTTACGCCGGGAAATGTCGATGGCGTCGCCGCCCGCGATTACCTCACGGCCTCCGGCCAGTTGAGCCAGTTCGACGTCGAGTCCGTCACCGGCGTCTGGCAGGGCTATTTCTGGAACCGCTCGATCATCGGCACCTACGGCTACCGGAAGGACAAGGCGCGTTCCTATCGCTACGAGACTTCGCACCGCGCCGGTAATGCTCGTTCGGATACGCGTTCGGCCGATCTCGACCCGGCTCGCTACAACTACTCCAACCCACGCGGGACCGTCGTCGAACTCGAGACCACCACGCGCAACTGGAGCATCGCCGCCCACGTGAACCGGCTGCTGGGCCGGTCGGATTTCCTCCCCGCGAACCTGAGCCTCTACTATAACCGCGGCGAAAACTTCGCTCCGCTCGCCGGCCGGATCGACGCGTTTCGCAATCCCCTCCCGCCGCCGGCCGGCGAGACCGAGGAATACAGCGCGTTGATCGCGACCAAGAATCAGAAGTATTCGCTCCGCGCCACGCGGTTCGAAACGGGGATGACGAACGCGAGTTCGACGGGATCAATCGGCAACATGTGGGCACTCGAGCAAACGCTCGGGTTCACCGGAAACATGATGCGGGACTTCCGCTCGGGCCGCGTGCCGTGGGCAAACTACAGTTCGGACGCCGCCGCCGTCGCGCGACTGCAGAACGTCATCGCGCCGGCCTGGTTCCAGTTCGAATCCGAGCTCAAAGCGCGTTTCCCCCACTATGTAAATGCGTGGATGGGGCCGAACACGCCCTTCGCAACCGGCGACAACGGACAGATCTCCGCCGCCGCGCCGGCCGGATTTTCCTACACCGAGGATTCGCTCTCGAAGGGCTGGGAGTTCGAATTCATCGCCAATCCGCTGCCAAACTGGCGCCTGACGATGAACGCCGCGCGGACCCAGGCGATCCGCGACCAAGTTCCCGGCGTGGCATTCCGCTCGGTGGCGACGTACGTCGACGAGCAATATATGACGACCGACGTCGGCCTCGCGCCCGTGTGGTGGCACCAGAATACGGGCGGCGGCCGCAACATCGGCCCTTACGCGAGCTTCCGCCCGGACTGGCTCCGCCTCAGCGCGCTCAACGGTCAGCTTCAACCGGAAGTGCGCAAATGGCGCGCGAATTTCGTCACGAGCTATGACTTCACGACCGGCTTCCTGAAAGATGCCGGCGTGGGCGGTGCCTATCGGTGGGAAGATCGCTCGATCATTGGCTACGCGCCCATGCGCAGCGCAAACGGCACGACCGGCGTCAACCTAAACGCGCCGGTCCACGGGCCGAGGAACGACGCCGTGGACCTCTGGCTGAGTTACCGCCGGAAACTGAGCGACCGCTTCACCTGGCGGATTCAGCTCAACGTCTACAACGTCTTTGGAGAAAACAAACTCGTGCCCGTCCTCGCGAGCGTCGATCCGGATGGCGTCCGGGCGCTTGGCACCATCACGCCGACCAGCGTAATCCCGATGCGGGCCTCCGCCTTCACCATCCGCGAAGGCCGAAGCTGGGTGCTCAGCAACACGATCGAATTCTGATTTGGACCCTGCCCGGGGGGCCCGGAGCTTCTGCTCCTGGTCCGCCCGCCGAACCGGGCCAAAAACCTCAGGCCTTACCCTGACGGTTTTTGGGCTAAACGTTAAGTCACCGGACCCGGAACAGACAGGAATGTCTGTGTCACTTCGGAGTGGATACACGAAAACTCCCGCCGATTGAATCGGCGGGAGGTTGCAGGGTTTACGTGTCGTATTGATTCCTTATTTGCGGTCGCCGCGTGGGCCCTTCTTGCCGCCGTGACTCGCACCTTCGGGTGGGAGCGGGCGGAATTCGTCCATCGTCAGCTTGCCGTCTTTGTTGGCATCGAGCGCGGCGAGGCTGGCGGGGGCGTTGGCGATTTCAGCAAGCGACAGGCTGCCATCGGTGTCAGCGTCGAGCGCGAGCATGATCGGATCGACGGGACGAACCGGGGCGGCGCTGGCGGGCGGGCCGGAGCGCTTGCCGCCTTCTGGCGTACCGGCGGGACGCTCCGTGCGTTCGGGACGATCGGCCCCTTCCGGACGTCCTTTGTGTTCGGGACGGGCAGGCCGCATCTCTTCGCGTGATACGGTGCCGTCGTTATTGGTGTCGAGCGTCCGGATGGCCGCGGAGGCGGCGGCGAGTTCGCTGGCCGAGACCTCGCGGTCTTTGTCGGCATCCAAAACGCGAACGATCGGAAAGCCGGGGCCGCCACCCGGACCGCCGTGGCCATGGGAACCGCGGCCGTGAGGTGCATCCGTAGGCGCGGTGGTCTGGGCAGAGAGCAAGGCGGCGAAGCCGAGGGGCAGGAGGGCGGCGAAACAATGGGAGGTTTTCATGATGAGATTTGGCCCCGTTGCCACCGTCGCCCGGGATTGGGCGGCGAATGAATCGGCAGTGAGGCGATATCAGATAAGACGCCGCGATTGTTGCCGCTCGGTTAAGGTTACAGCCCAAATTTGTTAGGCCTGCGTAAAGGTTGGGCTTCCTGAATTCGGCCTTTTCCTGACGACGCGAACGCTTGGATGAAAAGGGCGATGAACCTAACCTTGTCATGGCGAATCCCGCTCGCGGGACGTGGCCATCCAGCTGGATCAACGCATCCCGCGAAGCGGGAATTGGGAGGTGGCAGAGCCGTCCCGGCTCTACTCACAGCGGCGGGACGCCGCTGCCACTCTGAAAACCATCCTTAACTCAGCGTTATTTGCGGCCGACCCCATGCGCTCGTATGGCGCAATGATGCAGTGGAATACCAACCACTTTAATTTCTTCTCCTTTACGTCCTACGCCGCGGCGAGGTGGATCTCGGCGCAGAAGCCCTGCGGCGTGCGGTTCGAGAAATGCACCTCGCCGCCACAGGCCAGCACGCTGCTCCGGACGATCGCGAGGCCGAGGCCCACGCCGCCGGTTTCCCGGGTGCGCGCGATTTCGGGGCGATAAAACGGTTCGCCCAAACGGGCCAGCGCCTCGGGCGGCACGCCGGGACCGTCATCCGTCACCGTTAATCGGATACGGCCTTGGTGGGCCCGGCTGTGGACGGAAATGGTCGCGGTGTCGCCGGCGTAGCGCAGCGCGTTGCGAACGAGGTTTCCCAGGGCGCGGCCCAGCAAAGCCCGATCGGCGCGCACACTCAGTCCGCTGGCGGGGCCCACCTGCACGCGACCGTTGGGATCTTCGCGTTGCAGGACGTCGGTAATCAGCGGGTCCACTTCGACCGCGCTCAGTTCGGAATTGCGCGGGCGCAATCCTGCTTGGGTAAACGCGAGAAGTTCATTCACGAGCAAGGCCATATGTTGCACTTCCTCGCGCACATCGTTCACGTTTTCGAGCAGGTCGGGACCGGCCCGGATCTCGAGAATCTCGGTGGCCACCTGCAGGCGGCCGAGCGGCGAACCGAGTTCGTGGGCGACATCGCCGAGAAAACGTTTTTGTCCGCTCACGAGCGTGTCGAGACGCGCCGCCATGCGATTCACCGACTGACCAAGGTGGCCGATTTCGTCGCGGCGTGTATCCGGAACCCGGGTATCAAAACGCCCCTCGGCAATCGCTTCCGTGGCCTGGGTCAACCGGCCGAGCGCGCGGGTGATTCCTCCGACCAGCGGTAACCAAAATACGACGGAGAGCCCAAAGGCCGCCACCGCGGTCCAGAACCAGGGCATGACGTCGAGGAGCTTGAGGATGCCGAGCAGCGTCGGAGCCCGAATAATCAACGTACCCGGACTGGACGGGCCGCTTTCGCGCAGCACGGGGACCCGCAGGCCGATCCACGTCTCGGCCGGGTCCTCGGTTCGCGCCACCATCCGGCCCTCGGGCATGGGGCGCCCCGGGCCGCGGACTGTGCCTGGGCCCCGTTCGGGCGAGATTCGAGGATCGCCGGGCCGCATGCCGCGACGGGGTCCGCGTTCCATCGCCTGCGCGAGTTGCGGCGGGAGTACGACAGGCTTCCCCGCAATCTGCCGGCCTTCATTGAGAAACAGATAAAGCTCCACGCCTAGGCGCTCGCCCCGCACGGCGAGAACGGCGTCGCGGTCGGTCGTGGCGGAGGAATGCATGTCGGACATGATACTGTCACCGACGGCCGCCAGCCGGTCACCCAAAGCCTGGCTGCCGAGCGAATCCCAGCCGCGGCCGAACTGTGTCCAATAAAAGGATACGCCGGCGGCGGCGAGCAGCAGCAGATTTAACAACAGCCACAGGGAAACTTTCAGGGAAAGCGGATAGGAAGCCTTCATACGCGGGACGTGATGCTAGCAGGAACGCGGCGGAAAACCCGAGCATTTACCCGGGCTTAACAATTTTGGCGACAGGGCATCGGGCGTTTTCGCGCGAGCCGGCAGTTCGTTTGGCCACGCCCAGCGGGGTTGGAGAGATTCGCCGGTTCATCTAAAGGGCGGGGCTTTGCACACGCTTAACATTTCAAGGCCGAAGTCACACAGCGGCTTAACATGCCGATGGTTTCATGAGCGGAGTCCCAACCCTCATGAATATCTCCACTTCCCTACTTGTTGGTCTCGCCGCGGCTTGTCCCTTGGCGATTTGGGCGCAAAGCGCCCCGGTCCTGGATCCACGCATCACCAGTTGGTATGCGGAGCCGTCGGCTCGTTATGCGCGCCTTTATGAAAACACCGCAGCGAAAGCTGGGGGTACGAGTGTGACCACCTGGAGTCGCGGACAGGGCATCCAGGCGACCCCCACTTACGCCGGTGTGATGCAAGTCTCGTACTCTGCGGATTGGGTTTATCTGCGTTCGTCGGGGCTCGGTTATCATGTCATGGGTCCCTGGTATGGCAACGCGGCTCAGACCCAGATGTTTCCAAACTTTCCCGCGAATACCAACGTGCTTGTCCGTATCCCACGGACCCCTACGACGCCCGCGGTGAAGACCCTGACCGGTAACGGCTCCATCGGGTACTTCGTCGATGGCGTGGCGTTCTTTGATGGCCGGGACACCTTCTCCTATATCAACAGCACGGGCAACGATGGCTCGCCGGGAGGTGGGGCGCGCGGCGATGGAATTTGGAATCGCGACGCCTATGTCAATGAGGGCGTGACCTTCGATGCGGCGTTCGCGCATCAGGCGGGAGCAAACTATCACTACCACGCCAATGCGCCAGCTTTGCGCCACCTGCTGGGGGACAATGTCGATTATAACTCCGCCACCAAAACCTATGTGGAGAAGGCAACGCCCGCGACGCGACACTCGCCGATTCTTGGGTGGGTCGCCGATGGTTACCCGGTTTACGGACCTTATGGATATTCCTCTCCCATGGACGCGACCAGCACTGTTCGGCGGATGAACCCAGGCTATGTGAAACGTGATGGCACGAATAACACGACGAATCTGGCGGCAACCGGACGCACGACGCTGCCAGCCTGGGCAACGCGAGCGCAGGGCCGGTCGGCTGAGCTGGTGGCCAACCAGAATGGGCCCGCGGTGAGTGCCGCCAAGATCCTGGGGCACTATCTTGAAGACTACGATTACCTCGGTGATCACGGAAAGGCGCAGGGCGTCGATTTCGACCTTGATCTTTACAACGGCCGCTTCTGCGTCACACCCGAGTTTCCCGAGGGGACCTATGCTTATTTCGTAGCCATCGAGTCCGATGGAACTCCGAAATTCCCGTATATTATCGGTCGCTGGTACTATGGAGCGCCGGCGGGATCCGCGGTCGCGAGTATCAACGAACCGGTGACAGAGTATGTGCGCGGTGGCCAGGCGGCGGCGATCCGCGTCACCGCCGTGGCGACGTCGGCCAACGTGGTCGTGACGTGGAATTCGGTCGAGGGCGGCACTTACGCGCTGGCCGCCTCGGAGGACGGCACCACCTATAGTCCACTCGCGGCCGGTCTCACCAGTGCGGGGCTGACGACGACCTATACGACGAGCCAGAAGGCGGCGTATTATCGCATCACGCTGACGGCGCTCGCCAATTATGATACCCGCGGCACGGGCGGTTTGTCGGGCCTGGACGGATTTGGCGTGGTTCGCTCCGCTGCGCCGGTGGTGGGCACCACGGGAACGGCGCGGTTGGTGAATGTGGCGACTCGCGTGCAAGTCGGCGGTAACGCTGGCACGCCGATATCGGGTTTCGTGCTGGGCGGCACCGGTTCGAAGACGATTCTGACGCGGGCGGTCGGCCCGACGCTGGCAAGTTTCTCCGTTACAGGGGTGTTGGCCAATCCGAGTTTGGCGCTGGTGGCGAATGGAGTGACGGTGGCGACCAATGAGGATTGGTCCGCCGTCGACACCGCGAGGATGGTGGCCTCGGGCGCGTTTGCGTTGCTCGCTGGAAGCCGGGATGCCGCGCTCATCTCCACGCTCAACGCCGGTGCTTATTCTGCCGTGGTCGGGGCGGGTGGCGGCGAAGGGGTGACCTTGTTGGAAGTTTACGACGCCGACACGGGCGTCTCGACTGCGAATCTGGTGAACGCCTCGACGCGGGCCTTTGTCGGGGTGGGTGAGCAGGTTTTGATTCCCGGGTTTGTGGTGGTCGGGGAAGGAATGATAAAATTGTTGGTTCGCGCGGTCGGCCCCTCGCTCGCCGCGTTTGGTGTCGGCGGCACCTTGGCCGATCCGCAAATAACCTTGTTTTCTGGAACGACGAGCCTGGCGTCGAATGACAACTGGTCGACCGCGGCCAACGCCGCCGCGATTGCGACGGCTGCGGCCAGTGCGGGGGCCTTTGCGATTGATTCCGGCACGCGCGACGCCGCGATGCTGATCGAAGTCGGTGCCGGTTCTTACACGGTGGCGGTCACTGGGGTGGGCAACACGACGGGCACGGCCTTGGTTGAGTTCTACGTGCTGCCTTGAACCGCGCCGGCGCCGTGTCCGTTCTGCGTCGAGTGGGAGTTCTGGTGGCTGTGGCGTTCGGGTTCGCGATTGCGATTCGGCCGCGAGCGAGGCTCGGATCCGGCGGTGCTACGCGTTCGGGTTGATGAGCATGTAGCCAGCGGAGCGAAGGGTGCGGATGAAGCGTGGATCTTTCGCGTCGTCGCCGAGTTTTTTGCGGAGCGAAGAGATGTGGACGTCGATGGAACGGTCGTAGACGTCGTAGTTGCGGTCGCGGATTTCATCGAGAAGCGCCTCGCGGGATTTCACGCGACCGCGGGCTTTCGCTAGACTGACGAGCAGATCGAATTCCACCGGAGTCAAAACCAGCGGGGTGTCGCCCATCACGGCGGAGCGCGCATCGGGATTGATGCGGAGCGGGCCGACCACGAGCTCGGTCGGAGGAGCCGCGCTGCCGGGCGGGCCGGCCGTGGCGGCGGCGGTCGCGGCGCTCCGGCGCAGGACGGCGCGGAGCCGGGCGAGGAGCTCGCGGGTGGAAAATGTTTTCGGCAGATAGTCGTCGGCTCCGACTTCGAGGCCGACAATGCGGTCGGTTTCATCGCCGCGCGCGGTGAGCATCAGCACGGGGACCTGGCTCGTCGCGCGGATCTTTTTGAGCACCTCGAAGCCATCCATTCCGGGCAGCATCACATCGAGGATGATGGCGTGCCAGGTTTCCTCTTTGGACGTCGCGCGTTCCACGCCTTCGGGGCCGGTGTGGACGGCGGTGACATCGAACCCGAGCGGCTCCAGATAGGTGCCGACGAGCCGCGCGAGCTTGCGGTCGTCATCGATCATTAAAAGGCGCGTGCGGCCGGAGGCGTCGGCGGTCATGGGGCGGAGTACGGCAGGGCAGTCGGACAGGCGCAATCCCGAGATCTTAACCGTGGCTTAACAATTCCAGCGTCAGCGCCACACACAGGCTTAACGGCCGAATCATAGACTGGGGCCATGCCTCGCGTGTTGCTCATCCTGATCGTCGCGCTCCTCGCCGGCCCGCTGGGCGGCGCGGAGCTGACGTTGCGGATCGAGCCGCGTTGGCAGAATGGGGCGCTGGTCGTGCCCTCGGGACCCCTGCTCACGAGCGAGGGGCAAACGGTGCGAGTCACGCGCCTCGCGGCGATTGTATCGGAAATTAGGTTACAGAGGCGCACGGGAGGCACGGTGCGGCTGGAAGGGCAGTTTGGCGCGATCGACGCGGAAACGGGCCGACTCGATATTGCGCTGCAGGGCGTGCCGGACGGCGATTACGTCGGGCTCGAACTGCAGCTGGGAGTGCCGTCGGAAATCAATCACGGGGATCCGGGGCGGTGGCCGGCGGGGCATGCGCTCAACCCGCTCGTGAATGGCCTGCATTGGAGCTGGCAGGGAGGATATGTGTTCCTCGCGCTGGAAGGACGCTGGCAGGAGCCGGTCGGGGAGGAGCGAGGATTCTTATATCATCTTGGGACGGACGCCCGGCGGATGACGGTGCGGTTTGACGCCGACTTCCGGGTGGAGTCCGCGACGTTGATCACGCTCGCCGTGGACGTGGCGCGGGTGTTGCGGGGCCAGCGTTTGGCCGCCGATGACGAGAGTGAATCGACGCACTCGGGTGAGGGCGATGACCTTGCTCCGCGGTTGGCGAAAGCCACCGAGCGCGCGTGGTTCTGGCTCGGGGCGAAAGCGACGAGTCCGCGGGTGATCGCGGCGGGAGACGGCCCCGTGGCGCGGCGTCACCAGAAACTGGGTACACCGCTCGCGTTCACAGTCCCCGCGGGATTTCCGCAGCCGGCTTTGCCGTCGGATAATCTGCTGACCCGGGAAGGCGTCGCGCTGGGCGAGACCCTGTTTTACGATGTCCGCCTTTCGGGGACGGGAACTCAATCCTGCGCGAGCTGCCATGAACCCGAGAGGGCATTCAGCGATGTCGTGGCGTTGAGTCGAGGGGTTCGCGGCAAACTGGGGACGCGCAATGCGATGCCGCTTTTCAATCTCGCGTGGGCCAGCGCGTATGCGTGGGACGGAGGGCAACCACGGATTCGCGATCAGGTGTTCGCGGCGATGCGGAATCCACTCGAGATGGATGCGAAGGAGGAGGAGGTGGTGGGCGCGCTGGGAAACGACGCCGCCATGACCGAGACGTTCGCGGCCGTGTTTGGTGAACCCGGCGTGAGCCTGGAGCGCATCGGCCTGGCGCTTGAACAATACCTGCTGACCTTGGTGAGTGCGGATGCGCGGTTTGATCGCGCGATGCGCGGAGAGGTCGCGCTCACGGAGGAGGAAAAGCGTGGCTTCGAACTTTTTTTGACGGAGTATGATCCGGCCCGCCGTCAGTACGGCGCGGATTGCTTTCATTGTCACGGCGGCGCGCTCTTCACGGATTTCGGGTTCAAGAATAACGGCCTCACCGCCAGCGCAGGCGACGGCGGACGAGCCGAGGCGTCGGGGTTGTCGACGGATCGCGGCAAGTTCAAGACGCCCTCACTGCGCAACGTGGCGGTGACCGGTCCGTATATGCACGACGGACGCATCGCGACGCTCGAAGCCGTGGTGGCGCACTACGATCATGGCGTGGAGCGGAGTGCTTCGTTGGATGCGAATCTGGCCAAGCACCCGGCGGGTGGGATGGCGCTCTCGAGCGAGGACCAGCGGGCGCTGGTGGCGTTTTTGCGCACGCTCACGGAGGTACGCTGGGAGCACTGAGACGTTTGCGCCGAGATCGGAATGATCGAATGGATTCGACCGATTGGACGGATTCGACAACGCGATCGGAGCGGAGAGATTGGACCGTTTGCCCAAGGCCAGCGTATGCCCGCTCGACTGCGTTATTCCTCGCCGTCCCAGAAGTCGGTCTCGGTGGCGCGGAAGATTTTCCGCGGGGCGCGAAAGCCCCACTTGTTCGAGTCGGGATAGTGAAAGGCTTCGAACTGCGGGTTGTCGGCGACGATGATGACGTCGAGGTCTTTGCTGCCAGTAGTGGTCAGCTGATGGGGTTCGCCGGGAGGTATCCGCCGAGTTTGGACGTCGAACGGATGTCCGCCGCACCAGGTGCCGCCATTACGGATGCCGCCGAGGGCGACCGAGATATTGCGGTGGAAGGAGTGAAATTTTCCGCCGGGCGAACGTTGTTCTTCCCAGGGTAACGCGGGGATGTGGACGTAGCTCATTTCTCCGAATGTAGGAACGAATTAGACAAGTTCGGACCTTACCTTGAGGCGGCGCGATCAGACGGGCTCGTTGATTACCGGGTTGGTGAGCGCGCCGATGTGCTCGATGTCGATGGTCACGGTATCGCCGGCTTTCAACCAGACGGGCGGAGTGCGGGCGAAGCCGACGCCGTGGGGCGTGCCGGTGAGGATCACCGTGCCGGGGAGCAGCGTCGTGCTGCCGCTCAAAAATTCGATGAGCGTGGGCACGTCGAAGATCATGTCGTCGGTGTTCCAGTCCTGCATCGTCTCGCCGTTGAGGATGGTGCGGATGCGGAGGGCGTTGGGGTTGGGGATTTCGTCCTTCGTCACGAGCACGGGGCCGAGCGGGGCGAAGGTATCGAAGGTTTTGCCGCGGCACCACTGGCCGCCGCCGCCGTTGCGCTGCCAGTCGCGGGCGGAGACGTCGTTGGCGCAGGTGTAGCCG
>CAYVDZ010000090.1:10409-11861 GCA_964450575.1 uncultured Opitutus sp. | reverse complement strand
CGACTCCATCACGGTCGCGCCGGCCATGACGCTGACAGACAAGGAATTTCAAGTCATGCGTGACGCGTCCTTCGCGGTCATTCGTGAGGTCGGCGTTGAAACCGGCGGTTCAAATATCCAGTTCTCCGTCGACCCGGATACCGGCCGGATGGTGGTGATCGAGATGAACCCACGCGTGTCGCGTTCCTCGGCTCTGGCCTCGAAGGCCACCGGGTTTCCGATCGCAAAAATCGCGGCGAAACTCGCGGTTGGCTATACGCTCGACGAACTTCGCAATGACATCACCCGGCTCACGCCCGCAAGTTTCGAACCGACGATCGACTACGTCGTCACGAAAATCCCTCGCTTTACCTTCGAGAAGTTCCCTGGTGCCGATCAGACGCTGACGTCCGCGATGAAGTCGGTCGGCGAAGCCATGGCGATCGGCCGCACCTTCAAGGAATCCATGCAGAAGTGCCTGCGCTCGCTGGAGACCGGCGCACGGGGCTTTGGCGGCGGCGGCAAACACGGGGGAGACGAGCCGATCGAGGAGAAAGTGATTAACGCCAAGCTCGGCACGCCGAACGCGGAGCGCATTTTCTATATCCGGCACGCGTTCCGCGCCGGCTATTCGATCGAGCGGGTTTTCAACCTGACCAAGATCGATCGCTGGTTCCTGCATCAGTTGCATGAGATCTTCGAGATGGAGCAAGAGCTCGCCCAGCAGACGCTGGCCGCGATCGATACCTGGGCCCTGCGCCGGGCCAAGCAATTTGGCTTCTCCGACGTCCAGCTGGCCCATCTGCTGAAGAGCGACTTTGCCACCGTTCGCGCGGAGCGAAAGAAGCGCGGGATCAACACGACCTACCGGCTGGTGGACACCTGCGCGGCCGAGTTCGAAGCCTTCACGCCGTATTACTATTCCAGTTACGGTGACGAAAATGAAGTGCTTCCGCCCACGGATAAGAAAAAGATCATGATTCTGGGCGGCGGCCCCAACCGCATCGGGCAAGGCATCGAGTTTGATTACTGCTGCGTGCATGCGAGCTTTGCGCTGCGGGAGATCGGATACGAAACCGTGATGGTGAACTCGAACCCGGAAACGGTTTCGACCGACTACGACACGAGTGATCGCTTGTACTTCGAGCCGTTGACGCTCGAAGACGTGTTGGAAATTTATCAACAGGAAGGCTGCTCCGGCGTCATCGTGCAGTTTGGCGGTCAGACCCCGCTCAACCTCGCCACTGCGCTGAAGGCCAACGGGGTGAACATCATTGGCACCTCCCCCGAGAGCATCGAGATGGCCGAAGATCGGAAACTCTTCGCCGCGATTCTCGACAAGGTGAAACTCAAGGCGCCGGACAATCGCACCGCGATGAACGAAACCGACGCGCTGACCTTCGCCAAGGAAGTGGGCTTCCCGGTGCTGTTGCGCCCCTCGTTCGTGCTCGGCGGTCGCGGCATGTTCATTGT
>CAYVDZ010000090.1:9674-10399 GCA_964450575.1 uncultured Opitutus sp. | reverse complement strand
ATCGAGCTCGATGTCGACTGTATCAGCGATGGTGAGACATCGGTCATCGGCGGCATGCTCGAGCACATCGAGTATGCGGGCGTGCACTCCGGTGACGCCGCCATGGTGATGCCGCCGCACACCCTTTCGCCGGACATGCTCAATGTCGTGCGCCAGGCGACCCACGCTCTCGCCCGGGAGTTGCAGGTGGTCGGCCTGATGAACGTGCAGTTTGCGATCAAGGACAACCAACTCTACGTCCTCGAAGTGAATCCGCGTGCGTCACGCACGGTCCCGTTTGTCGCCAAGGCGATTGGAGTGCCATTGGCGAAACTCGCGGCCAAAGTGATGACCGGCGCGAAGCTCAAGGACCTCGGTTTCACGCGTGAGCAGACGCCCAAGCACTGGTGCGTGAAGGAAGCGGTGTTCCCGTTTGTGCGTTTCCCCGGGGCGACAATTGCGCTCGGACCGGAAATGCGTTCGACCGGAGAAGTCATGGGTCTGGATGCGGATCTCGGCGTCGCGTTCGCGAAGGCCCAAGCCGCCGCCAAGCCGGGACTGCCCACGAAGGGGAATGTGTTTCTATCCGTTAAAGACGCGGACAAATCGCGCGCGGTGGAGATTGCCAAGGCGCTCGAGCAACTCGGGTTTTCCATTTACTCCACCAGCGGCACGGCGCAAACGCTGGAAGACGCGGGCGTGCAGGTGAAACGCCTGGCGAAGATCGCGGAAGGTCGTCCGAACAC
>CAYVDZ010000090.1:0-9664 GCA_964450575.1 uncultured Opitutus sp. | reverse complement strand
CCGTCGACTTGATCAAGAACGGACAGATTCAAATGGTGATCAACACGCCGGGCGGGATGATTCCGCGCCGCGACGAGAACGCCATTCGGTCGGCGGCTTACGCCCACAATGTGTGTATCATGACGACCATTACGGGCGCGATTGCGGCCGTGGAAGGGATCCGCGCCTTGAAAGAAAAGCACGTCGGCGTAAAGCCGATCCAACATTACCGGGGCAACGTTACCATCGTCGACTGATTCACGCTTTAGTTAAGTGGCCGGCACACCCGAACGCCGGCCTCTCCCTTGATTCTACCATGCTCGCCATCCGTATCCACGCTACCGGCGGTCCGGACCAACTGCAGGCCGATGAGATACCGGTGCCCGCCGTGAAGGCGGGTGACGTTCGCTTCGCGGTGGAAGCGGCCGGGGTGAACTTCATCGACACCTATCATCGGAGCGGGCTCTACCCGGTCGAGCTGCCGCACACGCTCGGGCAGGAGGCCGCGGGTGTGGTGACGGCCGTGGGCGAGGGCGTCACGGAGTTTGCCGTTTGCGATCGCGTTGCCTCGGCTCGCGCCGTGGGAGCCTACGCCGGCGAGGCAACGGCGGCGGTGAATTTGGCCGTGCGCGTTCCCGCGAGCGTGAATTCGCAGGTGGCGGCGGCGGTGCTTCTGCAAGGGCTCACGGCGCATTACCTCGCGGTGGATACGTTTCCATTGAAGCCAGGTGACACTGCCCTCGTCCATGCCGGAGCGGGAGGAGTGGGGTTGCTGCTGATCCAGATCGCAAAGAAGCGCGGTGCGCGGGTACTGGCCACCGTTGGCACGGAGGAGAAAGGGAAACTCGCGCGGGAAGCGGGCGCGGATGCGGTCTGTGTCTATACGCGGGAAAATTTTGTCGAAGCCGCTCGGGCCTTCACGGCGGGGCGAGGTGTGGATGTAGTCTACGACGGAGTGGGAAAAGACACGTTCGAAGGCAGCCTGAACAGTCTCCGGCCGCGCGGATTGTTCGTGTCATTTGGCAATGCCAGCGGCCCGGTGCCGGCCTTTGCGCCGCTGGTGCTGGCGCAGAAAGGCTCCCTGTTTTTCACGCGGCCGACGCTCGCTCATTATACCGCCACACCGGCGGAGTTGCGGGCGCGGGCGGCCGATCTCTTTGCGTGGGTGGCGGACGGATCGTTGCACGTGCGGGTGGGGGCGACATTTTCGCTGACCGAGGCCGCGGCGGCGCATCGCGCCCTCGAAGGGCGATCGACCACGGGGAAGGTGCTGTTGTTGCCGGCGAATTGATCGAATGGATACACCCACTCTTGTTGCGTTGTTGCATGGGCCGGATCAGCCGGGACTGGTCGCGCGGGTCTCTGGTTGGATCTTTGCCCGCGGCGGCAACATCCTGCATGCGGACCAGCATCGGGACATGGAGCTGGGGATCTTCTTTCAACGCGTCGAATGGGAGCCGACCGGGGCTCCCGGCGTGGCGGATCGGGACGCGGCGGACTTCGAGGCCTTCGCGGCGTCTTTGGGGATGAAAGTGCGCGTCGCTCTGTCGACGCATCGGCCGCGCGTCGCGGTGTTTGTTTCCAAGGCGGACCACTGTTTTCACGATTTGGTCCTGCGGTGGAAAACCGGCGAAATGGCCTGTGATCTGGTGGCGATCGTGGCGAATCATGCCGATTTGGCTGACGCCGCGGCGGGTTATGGAGTGCCGTTTCATCACCTGCCGGTCACGGCGGCGACGAAGCCCGAAGCGGAGGCGCGCCAGCTGGCACTGCTGCAAGACGTGGGAGCCGATGTGGTCGTGCTCGCGCGTTATATGCAGGTGCTCTCCGCGGAATTCCTCGAGCAGTTCGGCAAGCCGGTGATTAACATTCACCACTCCTTCCTGCCGGCGTTTGCCGGAGGCCGGCCCTATCACCAGGCGCATTTGCGCGGGGTGAAACTCATTGGCGCGACCGCGCATTATGCGACGCCCGACCTCGATGAAGGTCCGATCATTCATCAGGACGTGGCGCGGGTGACGCACCGGCACGGCGTGGATGAGCTGATTCGGAAAGGCCGTGACCTCGAGCGCCTGGTACTCGCCCAGGCCGTGCGCTGGCACCTCGAGAATCGCGTGCTGGTCTACGGGAATAAGACCGTCGTATTCGATTAGGAAAGGGGAGGGAAGGACGAGAGGCTGGGTAGGGCTTGAAGTCGAATCGGCCCCTGATGCAGCATCGGAGTTGAAGAAACGTGGTCCACGCATCCTGGCTGTTTCTGTTTTGAAGTACACGGACTGGGTTCCTCGCTGTTTCCGGTGAGCACAGAAGTACGAACAGAAGGTAACCGAGGAAACCAAGATCCAAGCTTCCTGGCGCACCCCTTCGTTTTCTTTGTTACCTGCGATTTAATTCCGATGCGTACCTGACTCGCGTTTATCCACTGAAACCAGCGAAGAACCTGATTTTCCGGAGCTTTATCCACAGATTATGGGATTAAGAAGATTACGGAGGAGGCGAGGGTTCGTTAATTTCTTTAATTTTGAAAATCTGTGGACCATTTCCTTGCATCGGGAGATTTGGCCCTTCGCTGTTTTCGGTGGGCACCCACCCTGGACAACGCGAAAATCTTTTGGGGCTGAATTTTGACCGCGGATGGCGCGGATCTCGCGGATCATGGCAGGGATCACTCAATCCATCCGTGCCATCCGCATAATCCGCGGTTAAACTCCGGGCTTCTTCCCTCCATTCCACTGAAAACAGCGAAAAACCACGGACTGGAACCTAACTCAGTGAAAACGAACGGCTCGTTGGAAAGAGGGAGGCCATCAAAGGCCTGAGTTGCCCGTTTTGAACTCCTGCATTTACAGGGGGCTCCGCATTTGTTCTCGTCGTCGGTTTCAAAGCTCAAAACACTGCGTATGCCCATGGCCGCCACTCCTCCCTCTGACCCGAAGCCCGCAGGTGATGACCGCAATCTTGTCCCCGTGGACGTGAGCAGCGTCATGCCGTTTGAAGACCGGCTCTATCTTTTCTGGCAAAAATACCGTGGCCTCGTGCTGGGCGTTTGTGCGCTCATCTTTCTGGTCATCATCGGAAAAGGCGCGTGGGATTACATGGCGCGGCAAAAGGAAATGGAGACTCAGCGCGCCTATGCGGCTGCGACGACGACCGAACAACTCAAGGCGTTCAGTTCAGCCAACTCCGACCATGTCCTCGCGGGTGTTGCCCAGCTGCGAATCGCTGATGACGCTTACGTGGCCACCAAGTCTGCGGAAGCCATTGCGGCCTACGATCGCGCGGTGTCCATCCTCGACGACGGACCGCTCGCAAGCCGGGCGCGGCTGGGTCGAGCGCTGGCCAGGATTCAGTCTGGTGATACCGCTGGTGGCACCACCGAGCTCAAGCAGCTCGCAAATGATGCCACTCTCTTTAAAGCGATTCGCACGGAAGCGGCCTACCATCTCACCAGTCTCGCCGTGGAGGCGGGCAATTCCGAGGAAGCGCAGAAACTTTCCGATCAGTTGATGCAAATCGACCCGACCAGCCCGTGGACGCAGCGTGGTCTCGAATTGCGCTCTTCGTTGCCCGTTTCGCCGGCGGCGGGCGCGCCGGCCACGGACGGTGCGGGTGGTATGCAAATCACGGTTCCAAAGAAGTAAGTCTACGTTCGGTTCACCCGCTTTACCGCGGGTGAATGTCTGGAGCGGCGAACGGACGTTCTCTTCCCCTTCGTTTGTTTTTCAGCGGGCAGCGCGCTCAGGGGTTGATCATCGAGCGGAGACGCCTTGGATACAGGCCCGCAGATACCCCATGGCAAACGCCATCCCGGCGTGCCAGGGCGCGGCACAATTGAGTTGAGGTGTGTGGTCAGGGATGATGACTCCCTCGTAACGCTGGCGCGCCAGAATCTCGATGATGCGTCGCACGTCGATGTCCCCCTCACCGATGAATGTTTCCTTATAGGCAGGGACCTTGCCGCGGATGTTGCGGAGATTGGACATAGCCGATCCGGCCCAGCCCGGCCTGGTATTCGGTCGATTGATACACGTCGCCATCGACCATCCCGGCGATCGTGCCGACACAATACTCCAGGGTATTCGCCGGGCTTGGGTTGAGATCGATCAATTGTTGATAGAACTCGGTTTTCCAGACGAGTCGCGGTGAGTTGCGCAATACCTCGACCGGAGGATCGTCCGGATGCAATGCGAGCTTCACTCCTGCTTCCTCGAAGCGGAAGTTGTCCGCATCGAGCATGTGATGATAAAGACCGAATCCGAGCTTCATGGGATGATTGGTGAGCACCGGCGAGGCGGAACCGCGGGTCAAGGCCCCGACGTCTTCATTTCGTGCCGGCAAAAACTTTGCGTGCCACGTGCGAGGACCGTCACAGGAGCTCTGCGCTTCTCGAAATTCCACCGTGGGGAAGAGTTGCTGACCCTGCAGTGCTTCTCCGAAAACAGTCGAGCCTCGAAACGGCAGGCGTTTCGAGGCTCGAAATAATGGTCGGGGCGACAGGATTCGAACCTGCGACCTCCTGGTCCCAAACCAGGCGCTCTACCAGGCTAAGCTACACCCCGACAACCAAGCTGAAAAGGGTTGGCGAAGGTTCGCTAGTGTCAATGACTGTTCTTGAGAACTCACCGATTGGTTGAAATTCCCTCAGCCGTTGCCTCGGCGCCACAGCGTCGTCTCTCGCCTCGAGGATAGTCGCCCATCGCATTTAAACGCATTTCCTGCTGGATAAATCGGGGCCGGACCGCTTGACAATGTTAACCACTCTCTTCTTGCGTCGTACCTGGTTCCGGCTTCTGCTCGTCTCTACTCCCTCTCCATGGATACCATTTCTCGCGAAAACAACAGCATGCTCCCAGTTGGCGCCGTTATCGTCGGTGTCATCGCCCTGCTGCTCGGTGGCTACGCAGCGATCAGCGTCTCAAAGGCGAATCGCACCAGTGCGGCTCAGCAGGCAAAAATCGAACGCCTTGAAGGTCTTGAGACCCGGGTTGATAATGCGGCGCAGCAGGCTGGAAACGCGGTGAAGAATGTTCAGGATCTCACGCGCTCGACGCAGAATGCGTTCAACGATATTGGGCCGCTAATCGGAACTCTGCAGGTTTCGGTTAATAAACTGGAAGAGGCGGCAAAGAAGCCCGCCCCCGCTCCCGCCGCCGCGAAGAAAGGCTCCGAGCCCGCCGTCGCCGGCCCGGGCGAATACGTGGTGAAAGCCGGTGACAGCGGAATGAAAATCGCCACCGCGAACGGCGTATCCATTGCTGATCTCCAAGCCGTCAATCCTGGTGTGAACTGGAACCGGATCATTCCGGGCCAGAAGCTAAAGCTGCCAAAGAAGTAACGCGCTCGTCCTCGTTCTAAATGCCTCTCGTCCCGGTGACGTGAGGCATTTTTTTTGTCCGAATTTTCCGGTTCGTTTCTGATTTATCCTAAATTCGGCAGTTCAGAGTAACCACGGATGACACCAATGACAGCGATGACACGGATACAGAGAATTGCAGATCAAGGAGCACCTGACTGCCATCAACCCGCAAGGTGAAGCGCCCGAAATGCAGAATGCCTTGGTCATCTGTGTCCATCTGTGAAATCTGTGGCTTCAACTTCATTTTCTAGGTTTATGAGTTCCGATCCCTCCTCGCCTTCCTCCACGACTCCCGCGCGTTGGCAGAAACTCGGCCAGTCAACCCAGTTTACCACGCCGATTTTTGCGCTGGACCATGCCCGCTATCGGCACCCGCGTCGCGGCACGGAACGCGACTTCGTGGTGATTAACTCGCGGGACTGGGTAAATGTGATCGCGGTGACGCCCGACCGTCGGCTGGTGCTGGTGCGACAGTTCCGCTATGGCATCGACGCATTTTCCCTGGAGATTCCGGGAGGCGTGATGGACACCGGCGAGGATCCGATTGAGGCGGGCCTGCGGGAGTTGAGAGAAGAGACCGGGTATTCCGGCGTGCGAGCGCGGCTCTTGGGCAGCGTCCACCCTAACCCCGCGTTCCAGTCCAATCGGGCTCACTTTGTTCTGGTGGAAGCGGTAACTCGGTCGCACGAGCTCGAATGGGACGCCGACGAAGAAATCGAAGTGGTGGTCGAGCCGATCGAGGACGTGTTGGCCATGGCGCGGAATGGCGGGATCACCCATGCGCTCGTGTTGAATGCACTGATGTTTTTCGAGCGTGAATGGCGAACGGGTCGATCAGGGTGAACGCGCTGGTCATTTGACATCGGGAGTTTGCCCCGTTTCCTGCCAGAATCCATCCGATGCTTCCTCCTACGTTTGCCAATGCCCCCGCGTCCCTCGGCGGTGCGACGGGTAACTATTTACCCGCGGTGCTGGAGCAGGAGGTGCGCAGGATTTACGCGCGGAGTCCGCTCTATGGACAACGGTTCCGGTTACATGATGATCCGCTCCAGTGGCCCTGTTTTCGCGAGATCCCGGCGCTGTCGAAAAAAGAGATTATAGAGCGCGGTCATCAGGCGTTTTTTGCCGATTACGCGGAGGTCGAACGTGGCCTGCAGGCGAAGCGTTTCGAATACGAGAGCACCGGCGGCACGACCCAGTCACCGATGACGGTGATTATGGAGGATGGCTGGTGGAACGCGCAGACCGAGCGCGCCTATCTGGCGTCTCCGATTCTGCGGGAATTTGTCGGCCGGCCTTATCGGAAGTGCGTGCTCGCTCCCTTGGGGTGCTCGAGCAATCTCTGTCCGTTCGAGGATCACCCGTTTCCGCACCGTTATTTCGACGGCACCGTCTACCTCAACTTGTCGAGTGATCCCTTTGCCTTTCCCGAGGCCGAGTGGGACCGCATCGTCACAGAATTGCAGGCCACGCAGCCGGAGGTCCTCGAGGGAGAGCCGGTTTATTTATCGCTGCTCGCCCGGGCGGCGCAAAAACGTGGGGTGCGCGTGCCAAGCCTGAAGGCCGTAATCCTGACGTATGGCAAAGCCAGCCAGCAGCACGGTCGACGGATTGCAGAGGCATTCCCGGCGGCGCAGGTCGATCTCTACGGCTCGACGGAGGCTGGTTACTTGTTCGTGGGAGAGGCGTTCAAAGACAACTCTCAGGCGATCGATGCCAACGCCTTCATTGAGCTCGTACCGTGGCGCGACGAACTGCCGGGCGTTTATCAGATCTATGTGACCACCCGGAATCGCGAAGCGATGCCCCTGCTGCGTTACCACACCGGCGACGTCGTGCAGCGCTTTTCCACGGGATTTCGTCTGCTTGGTCGAGAGAGTAATCTGTTCTTCCGCGCCGATGGGTCGCTCGTGTCGTCCACTGACATCGATGCCGCGTTGCCGGATGATTTTGCGTGTTGGCACTACTCGTTGGTGCAGACCAGCGATCTGCGCTGGGATTTTCATTACGTGGCTGACCACGCTCCCTCGCATCGCAAGATCGAGACCGCGCTGGCGCAGATGCTCGGGGGCGGCGCTCGCGTTAATGCCTTCCGCCGTCGCTTCATTGCGCCCGCTGCGAGTGGGAAGTTCTCACTTTTGAAGCCGCTGGGAAAGTAGGCGGCTTACGCATCCCCGCGGGGAATCGCGCGGATTGTCCGCGCAGTCAGGACTTCTCCAACAGGTTAGGGTCGCTAATAAGCGTGCGGCAACCAACCAGCCCCTTTACTTCGCCGGAGTCGTAACTGATTTTCCGATCGCCTTGTGTCCCACTCCCAACGGCAAATCCTTGCGATGAATCTTGTCGGTTACTTTTTCAGCTCTTCGATCGGCCGCAAATTCCTCATGGCCATCACTGGCCTGGTCTTGATCGGCTTCGTGCTTGGGCACCTGATCGGCAATCTGCAGGTGTTTTCGCATCCGGATAAGATCAACGGCTATGCCCAGTTTCTTCATCAGATGGGCCCGTTGCTCTGGGTTGCCCGCATCGGATTGCTGGTAAGCGTCGGCATCCACATCTGGGCCGCGACCGTGCTGACTTTGGAGAACAATCGGGCGCGCGGCTCCGTGCCGTACGAAGTCAAGCACACCATTCGCGCCACCTTGTCGTCCCGGACCATGCGCCTGACGGGTTACGTGGTGCTCGCGTTCATCATTTATCACCTGGCGCATTTCACCTTTGGGTTTGCCGGGGCTGATACCTTCAAGAGTGCTTTGCCGCAGTACACCATGACCGACGATTACCGGGTGTCCGGTTTTCCGGTGGTTAACGCTGGGGCGCAGGTTCTGGACGTCCACAGTATGGTAATCCTCGGCTTTCAAAATGAAATTGTCTCCGCGTTCTATATCATCGCGGTCGGGCTGTTGAGTTTCCATCTGGTGCATGGTTTCGACAGCCTTTTTCAGACGCTCGGGCTGCGTTCGAGTCGCTGGGGCACTGGGCTTCGTCGATTCTCGATTCTTTTCAGTCTGGCGTACTTTATCGGCAATCTCGCGATTCCGGGCGCCGTTTTGACCGGCCAGCTTAAGCCAGGGGCACGTGCGGCCGTCAGCACCGCCGTCCAGCGCTAAGCTTTCTTCTCTCACTCTCCTTTCGTTAATCATCGACTGCGCTTAGCGCCCCATGGCCACCCTCGACTCCAAGGTTCCTTCCGGCCCGCTCGCCGACAAGTGGCGCAAGCACAAGGCGGACATCAAACTCGTTAACCCGGCGAACAAGCGCAAATACGAGGTCATCGTCGTCGGCGCCGGCCTTGCCGGAGCTTCCGCGGCCTCGAGCCTGGCCGACTTGGGTTACAAGGTGAAATCCTTCGTTTTTCACGATAGCCCCCGCCGGGCGCATTCCATCGCCGCCCAAGGCGGTATTAACGGTGCCAAGAATTACCAGAACGACGGCGACAGCGTGCATCGGTTGTTCTACGATACCGTGAAAGGTGGCGACTATCGTTCGCGCGAAGCCAATGTGCACCGGCTGGCTGAGGTCTCCGTCAACATCATCGACCAATGCGTGGCGCAAGGCGTCCCGTTCGCCCGCGAATACGGTGGCTTGCTCTCGAATCGCTCTTTCGGTGGCGCCCAGGTTTCCCGTACGTTCTATGCGCGGGGACAGACCGGGCAACAATTGTTGGTCGGAGCGTACTCGTCGCTCATGCGCACTGTCGGCGCGGGTACGGTTGGGCTTCATCCGCAGTGCGAGATGCTCGATCTCGTCATCGTGGGCGGTCAGGCCAAGGGCATCATTGTCCGCAATCTGGTGACCGGTGCGATCGAGCGCTATTCCGCGGATGCAGTGGTGCTCGCGACCGGCGGATACGGCAACGTCTTCAACCTTTCCACGTATGCTCGCGGCTCGAATACCACCGCAATTTGGCGGGCCTACCGGCGCGGCGCGTGTTTTGCGAATCCGTGTTATACGCAGATTCATCCGACCTGTATTCCGGTGAGTGGCGAGTATCAGTCGAAGCTGACGTTGATGTCGGAGTCGCTCCGTAACGATGGTCGGATTTGGGTGCCGAAAAAAGCCGGGGATCGCCTGAAGGATCCGAACAGCATCGCGGAGGAGGATCGGGATTATTACCTTGAGCGGATGTATCCGGCCTTCGGCAATCTGTGTCCGCGTGACATTGCTTCACGGGCGGCGAAACGCGTGTGTGACGAGGGTCGTGGCGTGGGCACCAGTGGCTTGGGGGTGTATTTGGATTTTTCCGATGCCATTCGCCGCCTCGGCGAAAACGGCGTCCGCGAGCGCTACGGCAATAGCGGGTTTGGCCGTGGTTGCCTGATGGCGCGC
>CAYVDZ010000089.1:6490-11886 GCA_964450575.1 uncultured Opitutus sp. | reverse complement strand
GACAGGACCACCGGCATCTTTTCCGGCTCCGCAGAAGCCTCGTCCGCCTCGTTCGCCGCCGGTTGCGCATCGATCGCCAGCGGGATCGTTTGTACCGGAGGTGTTTTAGCCACGCCCAGCCAGCGCCAATAATCGATCAGGGCATCGCGCGAGTCTTCGGAAATCGCCGCAATCCCATCAAACCCGAGGAGCTCCACCAAATAGCCCGGGAAGCGCGCGACGGTTTTCGAGGGCGTGAGCTCCGGATACACCAACGCGATCGCGTCGTGAAACAACGCCACGCGCGGGCCGCGCGTCGCCGCAAACAAGCTCGGCAGCGCGCGCGCCACCCGGGGCGAAAAGACTTCCGGCACCAGCACCCCCGAGTTTGCCGGCAGCACCGTCTCAACTCGTCCGACGAGTCGTTGGGTGCGGCCGCGCCATCGCGCGAACATGGGCCACTGCGCGCCCCGTTTCGCGGCCGCCGCATCCGCGGTGAGGTTTTCGCGCTCCCACGCTTCCAATTCGCGCCAGCACGCGCGATGCGGATCATGCGTGACCGCCACCCCGCCGGTCCCCAACGCGGTTTGCAGCGACCGCGCCACGCGCTGAATGCCCGTACGCGCACGCGTGTGACTGGTGTGCGATAGATCGAGCAATATGGGCGCGGACATGGTGGAATTCACGGTGGTGGCAGCGCCAGCGTCACATCATAAAGCGCAAACGCGAGTTCGCGTCCACCCGCCGCCTCGCCTTCACGATCGCCCGGCGTGTCCGTCGCAAACTCCAGCTCCGCCTGCCCCGCCGCAAGCCAGATCACGGCTGCCCGCCGCGTATGGACCGGCGTCGATTCGCCGCGCCACACTTCGCGACCATACTGGCGCAAGACCACGGTCCGCGGACTCAAACTGCGCAGCCCAAATTCCACGCGCAGCTTTCGCGTGATCGGCGGCAGCGTCTCAAGGCTCAGTTTGCCGCCGCGACCGGTCCATAACCACACATGGCTGCGGGTGTGTTCGCGTCCGTACCAGCCATCGTCAAAGCGCACAATCGCCCTGACCCCATCGACCCGCTGCGTCGCGAGTTCATCCGCGGGATACGGCACGTCGCGCAGCGCGATCAGGCCGGAAAACACCGAAAGGTTTCCCAACACCAACCACACCACCGCCGCGCGCGTGCGAATCGCGAGGACATTGAACGCCAGTTGCAAGGGCAGCAGTACGCGCGTGGCCGCTCCCGGAAAGCCTTCCCAGACCGCCGTGTCGAGAAACAATAACAGCACCGTATAGGCCGCACCAATCCGCCACCACGGGTCCAGGAAACGCGGCCGCCGCGCGATGAATGCCAGCTGCACCGTCAGCCCGAGCGTCGCCAGCAAGGTCGTCCCAACCAGCGGGGCGTTATCGACCGTGAAGAGCGCGCCAACCGCTTCCACCCATTTCTCCACCAGGCCCCAACCGGGAATGGCCAGATTGGCCCAACCCGCGTCGGCCGGACCCACCTGCCAGCGCACATAAACCAGCCAGGCTGCCAGTGGGGCCACGACGAGCAGGCCGCGTCCGAGGTTGCGGAGAGAATCCAAGGTCGCGTGTCCATTCCTGCGAAGGCGAGCAATGATGTCTCTCGCGCGAGCCCCGACGTGGCCAGCAGCGCCGTGGCGAGTCGCCTGCGTCCGCGTTCCTCGGCCAGCAGCGCCGCCGCGATGAGCGTCAGCGCCGGCAGATCCGTCAATGCCAGCCGCACGCTGCTCAACGCGCCCGCGGAGAACATCACGCCCGCCCAGGCGAACCCACTGCGCGCGTCGCGCACGGCCAGCAGACGCCACAGCAGTAGGGCGAGCGCCAACCAGGCCATGACGTTGATCAGTGAATACGCGTGGACGATCCACGCCGGCTGCCCCGCCCCGAGGATCCAGGCGAGGGCGGACGGCAGAATCCGGCGCGCACGATACGACAAGTTATCCATCGCCCGCGGCAGCTCCGGATCGCGCAACGTGGGATCCTGCGCGATCTGCGCGTAGTAGAGTCCATCGTAAGGACCGGTGTCCCGATGCACATACACTGGCAGCTCGCGAAACGCGGTGATCTTCAGCTCGTCGTTCGACGCATCCAGCTGGAAGAAAACGCTGAATCCATAAACTGGATGCCAGAAGCGCGCGACCAAGAAGAGGAACAGCGCGACCGCCATTAATCCGGCGAGGCCCACGAGCCGCGGACGTGAGACGAACGAGAGTTTCATCCTAAATTCGACCGTTCAGATTAACCACGGATGACACCGATGAAACGGATACAGAGAATGGCAGATCAAGGAGCACCTGACTGCCATTAACCCGCAAGGTGAAGGGCCCGAAATGCAGAATGTTTTGGTAATCTGTGTCCAATTGTGAAATCTGTGGATTCACCTGCATATTCTAGTTTCATTCGAGCGTCGCGAGTGGCGCCGGTGCGAGTTGCCACAGCGAGATGTTTCGAACCGCACCGAGTTGGGTCCATTCGCCCGGACATTTTTCCTGCAGCGCCTCGCGTTCCTCGACGTCAAATAACACGGCGCAAAAGGGCCGTCCGCTCGCGGATGCCAAAACGCGGAAGGCGGCAAATTCCGACGGGCTGACCAGTTCCCACCGGAGCACGGGAAACGAAGTATAATAATAGAGCGCCCCGCTGTGCAGACTCGCGAGCACCAGTGCTTCTTTGGGCAACAGGGCCACCGCCGCTTGGGCGGCATCGGCATAGGCCTGCTCATAGGTCTTGATCAGCAGCAGGTGATATTTTTGGGTCCAGAACCAACCCAGCCCGAGGCTCCAGGCTGCCAGCCCGGCGGCGGCAAACGTGCGAATCCGGACGGCAGAAACGAACCCGTCACGGCGCGCCAGCAGTGACTCGATTCCCAGCAAGCCCGCCAGGATGAGCGCGGGCGTGGCGGGCAGAATGAAGCGCAACCCCCACCAGACCTGCTGCGAAAATTCGTAGAATGTATAGAAGATGAAAAATGGCAGGAACCACGCGGCGAGTGCGAGTCGGCGGCGATCACGCCAGCCGCCGCGCCTGAAAACAAACACTGCCAGCACGAGCAGCACGGTCGGCAACATCACCGCCAGCCATTGAAGGAAGTGCAACAACGTCGGAGCGCCGTAACTCCAGCGAAACGCCTCGGCGAGGTTGATATAGCCCGAGCGCAACGCTCCTCCATAAAGCGCGTGGTTGTAGTAACCGAGCCAGAGCGCACCGGGCAGCCCGCCGATCACCGCGAGGCCCAGCCGCCGAAGATCCAAGCCTACTATCACCACCAGCGCCGGCAGCAGCAGCAGATTGGTCGCCCGCACCAGCACCGCCGCCGCGAGTGCCAGCCCGCACGCGACCGCCCAGGCCGGATGCCCGCGGGCGCGCCAGGCGGCGAGAAACGCGGCGAGACACCAGGTGGTCGCGAGCGTGTCGCTCAGCGGCTGAATCGACGTGAACACAAAAACCGGATACGCACCGAGCATGACCGCGCCGCTGGCCGCGAGGCCGGGCGGGACGTCAAGTTCCCGGGCGGTGGCGTAAAGCAAGAGCAGCGCTGCGACCGCGGCCACCACCCCGACGGCCGTCGCGGCCTGCGACCAGCCCAGCAGTTTGCCCGCGACCGCGAGATGCAGCGGAAAACCAACGGCGTACGTCGGCGACAGCCGCGGATTGCCGTCGAACGGCGCGAAGCCTTGCGGCTGAAACTGATCGCGCCGCAGCGCCGTTTGCGGACCAAACTCCGGCGGCGTGCGCAATTCCGCTGTGAGCTGGCCGGCGGCGAGCAACCGGGCGCTATTGAGATAGCCGGAAGAGTCGGCGCCGCCGGCCACGGCCGAAAAATTCCACGCCAGAAATACCGCGTAAATCACCAGCGCGATCAGGCCGCACCAGCCCAGCGCCCGCGAGGAACGAGCGGAGGAGTCGGGGGGATTCGCGTTTGACATGGAGCGCTTGCGTTCTGTGATGCGGAAAACTGTTCGTGAGAAATTTGGAACACAAGCGCACGCATGGAGCACTCGAATCCGCTCAAACACGCCAGGTCTGGCACCGCGGATGAGCGCGCCTGAACCTCGCCTGCGCGGCGGAGCTCTCCTGGGGCTGTTCCGTTCCCGGGTGCGGATTGCGGGTGTGGCCGCCGTCGTCCTTTTTCTCTGGGCGGTCGCTCAGTTCCATCATCGCGACACCGGCTTCTCGAGTCTCATCTCGATCGGCGGTTTCCTTACCGAGTCGAAAGTCACGGCGCTGCGCGAAGTGCCGCATTATGTTTACGAGAGTTCGTGGGGCTACGACGGCGCGTATTATGTGCAGCTGGCGTTGAACCCGACGCTGGATAATCCGGAGCTGCTCGGAGCGATCGATAACCTGCCTTATCGCGCCAAACGTATCCTGTTTTGTTGGACCGCGTGGGCGGCCGGGCTGGGTCAGCCGGCGGGGATCGTCCAGGCGCACGCCCTGCTCAACGTGGTCTGCTGGCTCGCGCTCGCCGTGGTCCTGCTCCGCTGGTTTCCCCTGAACAACTGGGAAAACTTTCTGCGCTGGGCGGCCGTGATGTTTTCCCACGGCATGTGCATGAGCGTGCGGCACTCGCTCGTGGATGCGCCCAGTCTGCTGCTCGTCGCCCTCGCGATGCGCTGGCTCGAGGACGGACGTTCCAAGGCCGGTGCGGTGACGCTTGCGCTCGCCGGGCTGGGCAAGGAAACCAGTCTGCTCGCCACCGCCGGACTGGACTTCGACTGGCGGGCGCCGCGCACCTGGCTGCGCACGGCGGTGACCGTCGGACTCGTGGCGTTGCCGCTGTTACTGTGGATTGGATACGTCCGCGCAAAATTCGGAAAGGCGGACGACCCCGGTCTCGGTAACTTCACCCTGCCGTTTTCCGGTTTTGCCGAGAAGCTCGGCGTGGCCTGGCGCGAGGCGCTCAGTTCCGGTGCCTCCAGCCTGGAATGGGCTGTGCTCGCCACAGTGGTGGCGCTGGCCGCGCAAGGCCTTTTCTTCCTGCTGCGCTGGCGCCCGGCGGATCGGTGGTGGCGGGTGGGTTTCACGTTTGCCGTGATGATGCTGTTTCTTTCCACGCCCGTGTGGGAAGGGTATCCCGGAGCGGCCACGCGGGTACTACTGCCCATGACCCTCGCGTTCAATGTTCTCGTGCCGCGCGGTGTGCGCTGGCTGCCGCTCGTGGTCGTGGGAAATCTGACCGTCGCCGCGAGTGTATTCGAATTTTCACCACCGGCCGAGTTCTACACCGTGCGCGGCGATCGCAGTCTCGCTCCCGCCGTGCGGGTTATCGCAACGGAAGGCTGGCATGGCCCCGAGCGGCATTTGCAGCAACATTGGCGCTGGTCCTCCGGGCCGGCCACGGTGCGGTTTGTGAACGAAGCGACCGTCCCGGTCAGCATCACCGTGCGTGGCTTCACC
>CAYVDZ010000089.1:0-6480 GCA_964450575.1 uncultured Opitutus sp. | reverse complement strand
CGGTGCGGGTGATCGTTGGAGAACGGCTGTTGTGGGGCGACACGGTCGGGAAAGGACAGGCGGAGTTCCGCTTTGGGCTAACACTCCCGCCAGGCGAAACCGAGCTTACCTTCACGACCGACCGCCCCGCCGGGAGAGTGGGGAACGATCCGCGCGACCTGGCCTTCCAAGTTTCAAATTTGGAAATCGTCGTCAGCCCTGCCCGCATTGCACGATAGCCACCCATGGGTTTAAGCGTCCGTCAGATCTTGCGTTGGTTTCCGGAATTTCGCCGGCTGGAGAAGCGTGAAGTGCGACTGCAAGCCGAGGTGGCGAAGTTGCAAGCCGACCTCGCCGCGTGGTCGCGCTTCTCACCGCCCGGACATTTCTACTCGCCGTTGCCGTCCCAGGAGGAAATCGGTGACGCCTTCGCGCGGGGCGGATTTGGTCCGCCGTTTGCCGCGGTGGATCTGAACGAGACCGCGCAGTTCGAGCGCCTCGAACGCTTTGCGGACTGGTATCCGGAGCAGCCGTTTCCCGGGCAGGCGATCCCGGAGCGCCGTTACTTTTTGGAAAATCCGTCCTATGGTCATTACGATGCGATCATGCTCTATGGCATGTTGCGCGAAGCCCGGCCCCGCCGCGTGATCGAAGTCGGCTCGGGCTTCAGCTCCGCCGCGATGCTCGACCTCAATGAGACGGTCCTCGGCGGCGAGGTGCAGTTCACCTTTATCGATCCGGATATGACGCGGCTGCGGCCGTTGCTCCGGGAGGGAGATCAGGGGCGCGTGACCTTGATTGAGAAACGCGTGCAGGACGTGCCGCTCGCGACCTTTGCCGCCTTGGGTGAAAATGACGTGCTCTTCATCGACTCGTCGCATGTGAGCAAGATCGGCAGCGACGTGAATCGCCTCTACTTCGACGTGATACCGGCGCTTGCCCCGGGGGTTTTGATTCACATTCACGATGTCGCCGGGAATCTGGAATATCCGCGCGACTGGCTCGAGGAAGGCCGCGCGTGGAACGAGCAGTATCTGTTGCGCGCCTTTCTCATGAACAATCACGCCTATCGCATCGAGTTGTTCTCGGCGTGGCTGTGGAATCAGAAGCACGACGTGATTCGCGACCGCATGCCGCTTTGCGCTCGCGGGGGCGGCGGTCAGATCTGGCTGCGAAAACTCACGCGCTAAGGTCGCTGCGGAGGGGCGCCGAGATGCGAGCTCAGCGACTTGCGCGCTCGTTTTCCGGGCGTGAGTTGGCGGCGTGAAGTAAAAATCCTGACGAGTTCTCGGTGAACGGGGCCGTGCCTGGGTGGCGTCATTCAAAGGGCCAAAGACGCGGCGTACGATGCGTGGGTTCACGGCACACGGTAACTCAAAAGCCAGCGACTAAAGAAGTAGGCATTGAGGACGTTTTCGTGCGTTGCACCGCGCGCACTCCGTGAGCATAGTGTGCTTATGAAGACGCGGCTCATCGTTTCCGATCCCGAAATTCTCGGTGGCACGCCGGTTTTTGCGGGCACGCGCGTGCCGATCAAGAACCTGACCGACTGCCTGGAAGCCGGTGATTCTATCGACGATTTTATCGAAGATTTTCCATCGGTGAGCCGCGCTCAGGTGGTTGCGTTTCTCGAAGAGGCGCGCGCGCAACTCACAGCGAACGTCGCCTGATCCATGCGCGTTCTCCTGGACGAGTGCCTGCCGCGGCGTCTGGCATTGGAGTTAGCGGGACATTAGGTTTCCACCGTTCCGCAAACGGGCTGGGCCGGCATCGCCAACGGGAAGCTTCTCGCGTTGATCATGGGCAACACCCTATCGGCCGTCATCGTTATTCGATCCGACGCTTAAAACGTCGCGATGCTTTCCAAGCGCTGCCGGTAGCGCGCGCCAACCACCGCCGGCGAAAAGCGTGTGGCGATCGTCTCCCGGGCCGCCGCCCCCAATCGGGCCCCGAGGGCGCGATCGTGAAAGAGGGCGCACATGTACTCCGCCGCATGCGTCACATCGGGTTCCGCCCACGTGGAGCCCTTGGCGTAGGGTCCGTGGTTTTGCTCGAGCGTGATTAGGTGCGCGCGCACTGGACAGCCGTTCTCGGGCGTGACGAATTCCGCGGTCGCTGACCAGTCGGTTGAGATCACCGGCTTTCCGAGGTGCATGCATTCCGCCACCGCCAGACCGAAGCCTTCGGAGCGGTGCAGCGACACAAAGCAGTCACATGCCGCTTCGAGGGCGTAGATGTCGGCGCGCGGCAACGTGCCGGTGATCAACACGGTTTGTGGCAAGTCGGCGACGCTGGCTTGCAGGGCGGAGAAGTCGCCTTCGTTGCCCGCGACATTCTGCACTTTGATGACCAGGGCCGCGTCGCTGCCGGCGAGTCCGGAGCGCCGGAAAGCGTCGATCACACCGCGTGGATTTTTGCGCGCGGAATAGGAGTTTAGGTCGAACAGCGTAAGAAACAGATATGTCGACGGCGGGAGAGCGAAGTGCGCCCGCAACTCGCCCACCGTTGCCGTGGGCGGAGAAAACGCGATGGCGTGCGGCATCGTGAGCACGGGGAGCGGTGACTTCATCGCGATCGCGGCGGCGGCGAAATCACTCGGGCACCAAATTTCCTGGTAGTAATCGAAGCTGGAAGCCCAGGCATCGGGGAACTCGGGCAGCTCCCAGGCAAAGTAGGCGATGTTATATTTGCCGGCGCGAAAGCCGGGGCCGTGGTGATGTTCGATGTCCCGTGATGCGGGCGGATCGAGGTGAATCACATTCACCGCGTGCGGATTGTCGTCCTGCAGGCGGGCGGCATAGGTTTGGTCGCCCAGCCGGTTTTTGCAGTTGAGCTTCAGCGGCACGAGCGTGGCCGGAAGCCCCGCGGCATCCGCGGCGCGGACCATGCACCGCGCCGATTCACCCACGCCCAAATCGGCCGTGAGGAAACCAGCGATATTCAGACCGAGATGGGTGTGGCGGCGGGCGTACTCCGACGAATACGGCGCGTCGCGCCGGGAGAAGTCGAAGATCACTTCGCCCGACTCTGTCGCGATACTGGTGATACGCAGCTGGCGGTTGCGGTTTTGCGCGCGGTAGGGTTGCCAGCGAGCGAGCCCCGTAACGCGGCCGAGCCAGGCGAGCAGGTTGGTGAAGCGGACGCCGGCGAGGGTCAGCTCCAAGGAAACGTGTTCATGATGCGGCAGCGGCAGAGTGATTTCCCAAGGGCCCGGCTGCGTGGAGGAAAGCCGCGCGGCGGAGCCTCCGTTGACCTTTAAGCGCAAACCGGGCAAGTCGCCGTTGGATTCCGTGAACGCGGGATGCGCCCGGATTTCACCGCGGATGATCAAGGCGCGGGCGCCGTCGAGCGGAGGAAGGCGAACCGTGGCGGACTCGCGAATCCAAGCCGAGTTCAGGTCGAACTCGTCGAAGAAGAGTCCGGCAAAGGACGTGTAGCGGCGAGAAAAGCCGCCACCGGTCGGTGGCATGCGAGGATCGGAACGCATGGAATGGTCGCGAGGGAAGGCGGGCCGCGCGGTGTTGGCAAAGCTTTCTATGCGTTCGTGAGCATCCCGGCGGAGTGCGGGGCGCCTGGACTCCTGGGTTGCGGACACCCGGGTAGGGCCTTGACCTCGCCAGCGTTCTTTCGTCCGGGCCTCCGCGAGGGTACGGATGACGGACTCGGGAGTCGGGGGAAGGGCCTCGAACCGGCTTGGGTATATAGTCGGTTACTTGCGAATAGCACCACAGGGTAGTATTCGCTTGCCAGTGGACCGCCGCAGTTCTTCAAACGCGTGTCGCTGGACCCCTCCTCTTTTTCTTCTGCGTGCGACATCTGCTGCGAGCGTTTCCCTTGGTCCTGGTTGCGTACTGGCGCGTCGGGTTGCTGGCGCTGGTCTCAACCCTGATTTGGTGTGCGCACTACGATCGGTGGACGGCGGCGAGCTGGGCGATCCCGACGGATTACAACGGCGACACCTTTGAGATTCTGGCCCGCATTGCGGCGGCGTCGGAAGGCGATACCAAGCCGTTGCGGCCGCAGATCATTTCGCGGCTCGGAGCGCCATTCGGGGCGAACTGGAATGC
Source organism: uncultured Opitutus sp. (assembly GCA_964450575.1). Lineage (GTDB taxonomy): Bacteria > Verrucomicrobiota > Verrucomicrobiia > Opitutales > Opitutaceae > ER46. The sequence continues at coordinate 2,434 of CAYVDZ010000089.1, read as the reverse complement.
GTATCCCGCTTCGGATTTGTTGCTTGTCCTGTTGATTGGGCAGATCGCCAAGGTCGTGGGGGTGTTCACGGCGGCGAACCTTGCCCTGCTGCTGGCGACGGTGAGTGCGGCGCTGGCGTTCTATGGCTGCGCGTGCTGGTTGCGGGCGCGGTGGGAGTGGGCCTTCGCGGGCGCGCTGTTGTTCGCGTTCACCTTTCAGACGTTTCATCGCGGGCTGTCGCATCTGTTTCTCGTGTTTTCGTGGACGGTGCCGATCGCCTTGCTCGCGTGCGGGCTCGTGGCGACGAGTCGTCGGCTGACGATGCGTTCCTGGCAGGGTGGGTTCTGTCTGGTGACGGCCGCAGTGATTGGAATCGGCAATCCCTATATCTTGTTTTTGTTTTTCCAGCTGCTCGGCTGGGCAATGATCGCGCAGTGGTTTGGGACCCGTCGGCGTGAAAACCTGCTTGTGGGTGGGGCTGCATTTGGGGTCGCCCTCGCGGCGTTCTTCGTCGTCGGGGCGCATCTCTGGCTCTTCACGACCGAAACGGGGGCGACGTCGCCCTTGGTGCGAAACTACGGGAGCACGGAGCGTTATGCGCTGAAGCCGATCGAGCTGTTTCTGCCACCGGGGTCGCACCGGTGGGACACGCTGGCGTTCTTCGGCAATCGTTATGAACGCTGGTCGGACTGGCGGAACGGAGAACCCTTTGCGCCTTACCTCGGGATCATCGGCGCGCTCGGCTTGGTTTGGCTCGCGGTGGCCGTGTTGCGGGCGGTTCTCCAGCGGCGGCGCGTTCCGGGAGTCGCGTTGCCGGCGGGCTGGGTGCTCATGTTCTCGTCGGTCGGCGGGCTGACAAACATCATGGCGTTCTTCACCGGCTTGGTGCTCTTCCGGGCGACGAATCGGTTTAGTATTTTTCTCTCCGCGATTGCGCTGCTGTTCATCGTGTCGCGCATGACGCGCTGGTGGGCGAACCGCTCGGCCCGTTGGAGTATGGTGGCGGCAGCGTTGGTCACGGTGGTGGGCCTCGTCGATCAGTTGCCCAAGTCTCCGGGTAAGGCGAAGCAGGAAGGGATCGCGTTGCGTCTCGAGGCGGATCGGGAGTTGGGTGAGATGCTCGAAGGGCGCCTTCGCCCGGGATCCATGGTTTTTCAGTTGCCGGTGGTGTCGTTTCCCGAGTCGTTGCCCACGCATCAACTCGGCGACTACGAGCACTTCCGCCCCTACCTCGCCACGCACTCTTTGCGTTTCAGCTATGGCATGTTGCGGGGCCGGAGCCGCGGGCGCTGGCAGCGCGACGCGGAGAAATTGCCGACGGCGGAGTTCGTGCAGAAGATCGAGCGCTATGGCTTCGCGGCGTTGTATTTCAGCCGGCGCGGATTTGCCGACGGTGGAGAGAAACTCTTGCGCGAGCTCGACGCCATGGGACGCACCGAACGGCTGGAAGGGAAACTGGGCGAACAAGTCGTGGTGTTACTCAAGCCTTCGCTCGACGCGAAGCCGCCGCTCGCCCGCTCGCTGACCTTCGGACATGGCTGGCAGAATGCTCCGGCGGGCGAAGTGCGTTGGGCCTATGGGCCGGCGACACTGGCGTACTACAACCCGTACCCCCAGCCCGTAGCGGTGACGCTGCAGTTCGTGCTTTCGGCCGTGGGCGAGCGGAATCTGACCGTGCGCCTAAATGGCGGAGAACCCATCGAAGCACAGATTGCCGGTGAGCGCGCGACGCTGAATCTCGACGTTATGCTGCGGCCGGGTTCGAATCGCATCGACCTGAGGTCGCGGGAACCAGCGGTGCGATTGAGCCCCGGCCGCGGGCAATTGCGGTCCTTCGGTTTGCACGAAGCGACGGTGCGGTTGGCCAAACCGCATGAGGACGACGGGATCTAGGTCCAGTAACGAGCAGACGCGGGCGCGAGGCAGTTCTTGCAGCCGACGCGAGAGTCTGCGACGCATCCGACGGACATGCAGAACGACGAATATCTTAAATTAGCCGGGGTGGAGGATGAGATGTGGTATTTTCGTTCGTTGCACGCGCATGTGCGCCGTGCCTTGGCGGGCGCCTTTCCCGCGGGGCGCACGCCGGCTCCGCATGTGCTCGATGCGGGTTGCGGCACGGGTGGATTGATTTTGCGGCAACGCGCGGTCGAGCCGGGGTGGACCTATGCGGGCATCGATTTCATGCCGATCGCCTGTGAACTGGCTCGGGAACGATGCGGTCCGGACGTCGATATCCGCGTGGCATCCATTACGGAGCTGCCGTTTCCCGACGCGAGTTTCGACGCGGTGGTGTCGGCCGATGTGGTCTGCCAGGTGGAGAATCCGGAAGTCGCGGCCGCGGAGTTTTTCCGGGTATTGCGGCCAGGTGGAGTGGTCGTGATCAACGTGCCGGCCTACCTGTGGATGTGGTCGTATCACGACGATTCGTGTGAGACCAAACACCGCTACACG
>CAYVDZ010000088.1:10836-11979 GCA_964450575.1 uncultured Opitutus sp. | reverse complement strand
CATCAGCCCACGCAGTTCATCGCGCGCAGCGGCCATCTGGGTCGGATCCACTTGCACCCGGACTTCCCCCTGGTCGCTCACCCGGAAATAACGGCGATATGCCGTCAAGGGCACCGCCACCATCGAGTCCCAGCTAAAGAGACCGAGAAAGCTCCCCTGCCGCGCCGTTACGCCGAGCACTTCGAAGTTCTGGTCCCGAATCCGAATGATCTTTCCCACTGCCGACTCAACCGGAAACAGCGCATCGGCCACATCAAATCCGATCACGACCACGTTACGCCCGCTCTGGGCCTCGAAATCACTGAAAAAACGCCCCTCCTTCAGATCCGATCGCGTGATCCGCGCATAGTCAGCCGATGTGCCGAACATCATTATATTATTCAGCTTGTACTCACCGCGCAAAATATTGATGCCACGATTCGACGTGGGCACCGCGAGCTGGAGCGGGCTATCGGGATGAGCGGCCACCCACTCGTTGATACTCTTCGCGTACTCATGCCGGATCGCCCGGCGGTTGCGATAATTCCACCAGTCATCCACCCCGCGCCACGGCCATTTCGTGACATACAGGATATCATCGCCAAAGCCGGAGAAACTGCGATCGACCCCCGCATCAATGCCCTTGATCGCCGTCCCCATCAGCGTCACCGCCACAATCCCGATGATCACGCCAAGCGCGGTGAGCGCCGAGCGCAGCGTGTTCGCCCGAATCTGCGCAAACGCGATGCGGACGGACTCGATCAGTTCAATATAAAGGCGGCGCATGAAAGCGTAAACGATCTTCAGAAATAGGGCGCGAGGCGGATCAGAACGGTGGAGATGGAAACGGGCGACAGCGTGCCGCCGGTTGGCCGGCGGTTGTGGCCACAAGGGTTCACGCCGGGGAGTCACTCTCAATCAAGCCATCGCGCAACCGCACGATCCGCCGGGCGTGCCGCGCGACGTCTTCCTCATGGGTAACCACGATCAGGGTGTTGCCCTGGGCATACAGCTGCTCGAAGAGATGCATGATCTCAACGCCCGTCTTGGAATCGAGATTACCCGTCGGCTCGTCCGCAAGGATGATGGACGGCCGGGTGACGAGCGCGCGGGCAATCGCAACCCGCTGCCGTTGTCCGCCCGAGAGTTCGCGCGGACGATGAT
>CAYVDZ010000088.1:0-10826 GCA_964450575.1 uncultured Opitutus sp. | reverse complement strand
GCGCGCGCGCCGTCGCGCCCGGCGCGAGCTCGAGCGCGCGCTGCGCGGCGGGCGGACGCCCGAGGAACAAGCGCACGCCGTGCACGCGTTCCTCGCGGCACGCAGCGGCGAGCCGCCGCAGGCCTGGGCCGGCCGCGACCCGGTCGCCGAGCCCGACATTCTCCAACGCGAGCCGCGCCCGATCGAGTCGTTCGTTTTTGGATACACCGGCGTAGATCAGGGGCAGCTCCACATTGTGCAGCGCGTCGGAACGTGGCAGCAGGTTGAACGTCTGAAAGACAAAACCGATCTCGCGATTGCGGATTTCCGCCAGCTCATCGTCGATCATGGTGGCGACGTTCTTGCCCGCGAACTCATAGCGGCCCGCCGACGGCGTATCGAGACAGCCGAGCATGTTCATCAACGTCGACTTTCCGGAGCCGGATGGCCCCATGACGGCGAGATATTCGTTGCGGCGAATCGTGAGCGCCACACCTCGCAAAGCGTGAATCGTCTCGGCGCCCATCTTATAGAGCTTGGTCACGCCCTCGATCTCAATCACGAGCGCACCCGGCGGCCGGATTACGCGCGCCTCGATCGCCGTGGAGGAAAGTGGAGGAGTCATCATGTTTTCAGCTCACGACTTCTTCTCATCCTTCTTCTTCGGCTTCTCAAAGCGGACCTTTGACCCGTCTTTCAAGGACCGAGTGATCACGCTAAAAGGACCGCTTACGATCTCGTCTCCGGCCGTCAACCCCGACTTGATTTCCATGTGCAGCGTGTCGCCGATCCCGGTTTCGACCGGCACCATCTTCACGACGCCCGCCTGGTGCACAAATACCACCCGCTGTAAACCCTCGCGATCGGTCCGCTCCCGCTCGATCTGCTGTTTCTCGTTCACCGCCGCCGCGGCACCGTCGCCCTGCGTTTCCCGCGCCTGCTTGTCGCGCGCGGTCGCCAATTCCTCGATCGTTTTGTTGCCCTCGCGGCTGCGCACCGTGACCGCCTGAATCGGCACCGCCACGACACCTTGCACCGTTTTTGTTTCAATATCGACCGTGGCGCTCATCCCCGGGCGCAACGCCACATCCTTGTCGGCAATACGGATCTTCACCTGAAAATTGGTTACTTCCTCCTGCGTGTTCGCTCCCTGAGTTTTCGCGGCCGAGGCGATCTCCTTCACCTTCCCGCTGAACTTGCGATTGGGATACGCGTCGATGCTGATTCGCGCCTGGTCGCCCACCTTGACACTCACCACGTCGTTCTCGTTCACGTTTACGCGCACCTCCATATTGCTGAGATCGGCCACGCGCATGACTTCGGCGGCGTTGAACTGGCCGGTGCCAGCCACCCGCTCACCCACTTCACTGGTCCGGGAGCTCACGGTGCCGTCCATCGGTGAGTAGATTACAGTCCGGTCCAGTTGATCCTGCGCCTGCTTGAGCAATCCCTCCGCCCGCCGAATCTGTGCGATCGAGTTCTGATATCCCGCTTCGGCCGCCTCGACCGCAGCCCGACCCGCTGTATAGTCGGCGTCCGATACGAGCTTCTGGTTATAAAGTTCCTCGGTACGTTTCAGGTCCGATTGCAGCTTGAGCAACTGCGCCTTGCTTTGCACGGACGAGGCCCGCGTGGCAGCCAGATCCGCTTCGCGCTGATCGAGTTGGTACCGATAATTGTCGGGCTTAACTCGTACGAGTAAATCACCCTTCTTCACCAGTGCACCTTCACGCAGGGGAAGGTCCACAATCTCCCCGGAAACTTCGGGCGCAATCTTCACCTCGACCTCGGGCTGAATCTTGCCCGTCGCATTCACCAGCTGGGTGATCGTCTTGATGATGGCCTTCTCGGTGGTGACAACGAAATCCTCATCCGCCGACTTGCGCTTCTGGTAAGCGAGCCCGCCGAGGACGAGCAGAAGCACGATCCCGCCCAAGACAAACCACTTGGCTTTGGAAGATTTACCACCAGGCGGAAGAGTGGAGCCGGCCGGACGCGCCGCAGGAGAACGATTCATGATGGTAGGGTGGGCAGTGCCATTACTAGTCATACGAATGAATCAACGCAACAGGTGCAAGAACTGGGCAACCCCGACCGGAAACGCCGCCCGGCCTCGGTCAAAGCCTGCGGGATCCATAACTGCGCCGGCCTGACCGCAATAGCCAGAGGGAGCACCTGATTCGCCGCCAGCGCGACGGTTCGGGGGAGGAGCTAGAATGACGACGACGAGGATGACGATGCGGCTGACATAAACGGAGAACACGCATGGGCGCACGAAAGTTACAGAGAACCTGACAGCAGGAGCGCGCAGCCCCTCGAGGCGAACAAAGGCAGAAAACTAATTGCGTTCCCGCTCAAAGTCAGTTGGGCCAGCCCTGCCGTCATGCAACGGTGTGCACGCCAGCGGGGTTGAAACCTCCAGAACCCACTGCGATTCCGAGCAACCTGCCTTAGTCCGCGCAAAGCCACATTTTGCAGTAAAGGAGCCCGCCGTCAAAACCCCGCTCCGCTCAAGCGAAAACGCCCACCGCTCGGGAGCGACCAGTAGAATGTCGCATATGCGACATTTTACTGGTCGTTCCGCAATTGGCCGCGGCATCGCGAAACGGCGCCCCGCGCCCTGAGATGCTCCAGTTGCCAAAGGGCCGCGCCCAATAAAAAATAGAGGCTCCGCACTAAAAAAGTGACGAACGGCCACGGTTCAATCCGGATAGAGCCGCGCGCGACCAAATCGCGACGACCAAAACAATGTCGCATATGCGACATTGTTTTGGTCGCACCGCGAGGGGGTCACCTTTGGACCGAGCACCGTGCCATTTCTTCGGAAACCGGAGCCGACGAGCGAATGTCACCGCCTGCCGCAGGCTACTGCCCGAACCGCGCCACGTCGAGTTCGCGATCGATCGGCGTTCCGAACCGAATCAACCGTACCCATTCCGCGGCCAACATTGGACCGTAGAGCGCACCCTTTCCGCCGAGCGCATTCGCCACGCCTAGGCCAGATCCAATCCGCCCCGCGGCCGGCAACTTGTCCCGAAGCGTCACCCGTACTCCAGCGCAATGATCGATGATCCGAAACTCCCGGCCCAGAAGGTCGCGCGCACTCGCCTCCAGCCGCGCCCGACCGACCTCCGTCGGTGTCGGATCGATCACCCCCGGGTCATGCGTCGCACCCACCCACGCCGTCTCAATTCCAGAGGGCATCACCCAGTGGCGGCGATTGAGCACCACGTCCGAATCGAGCCCGCTCACATTTACCTTCAACACCTCTCCTTTGGAAAACTCCCACGGCGCCACCCGGGCCAACGCGGTCCGCGCGCCCTGGCTCCCCGTGCAATCAATCACCCACGCATACTGCGTCGCCTCCACCCACGGATCCGCGCGGCGAACCTGCAAACGTCCTTGCGCCTCCCACCGCGCGCGCATCGCCACCAGCAGCACCGGAAGGTCGACGCGCGCAGCCCGCTCAATCCAAAACCCGGCTTCGTCGCCTGCATCCGTCACGAACGGAGCCAGTTCGCCCGTCTGCCGTTTACGGTCAAAGGCCGCCCGTTCGACGGCATCGGCAAACAAGCGCCGCACTCGCAACTCCCGCCACAACGGCACCGCTAACGCGTCACCGATTAACTGATACGTCTCTCGCGCCTGCGACAGGAGCGTCTCCACCCGCCAGCTCTTCACCAACCGGCGGCCTGTAACCGGATTAATGATACCAGCGGCCACCCGGCTCGCGGCGGTCGCATGGCCCTGATCCACGATTGCGAAAGCCAGGCCCGCCCGCTCGCACTCCCACCCGATCAGCGTGCCGGCCAGTCCCTGGCCGATGATCAAAATATCCGCACGCACGATTCCAGATTAGCGACGGACACTGGCAAACGCAGCAGGGTCACGCAAACTTCGCCAGCCGCGCCGCGATGTCCTGCTTCAGGCGATCAACGTAACCTAGCGTATAGTCCGCCAGGGAGAGCTCCGGATTGGACACGAGCGGAGTGAGGTCCATCGCCCACGAGATGCCTTGATACTGATCGGTCGCGTGCGAGGTGTGGTACGTCGCGTGGGCCACCCGCCGACCCGCGGTCGCGAGGTCGTAGCGTTTGCCCCCGGTTATCTGGGAATCGAAAACGCCCACGAGCGCCATCGCGAGATTGGGAAACCGTCCGGCATCGAGCACTTGTTTGTCACTGTCGATCATCCAGTCGAGATCGCGCCACACTTCACATCCGAGCACGCGCTTCGGACGACGTTCAGCGGGCAACTGCCGCAACGCTGCCAGACTGTGCGCGAGCACCCCGATATGAGTGTCATGCTTGTCCGCCGGCTGATGCAGATAAACGACCTCCGCATTGGCGGCGGTGAAAATCGCAAGCAGATCACTGTGCACGGCGGTATTGCCCCGGTCTTTGACCGCCGAACTGGGATGGGCGAGTTGCAACTGGATGCTGTATTCGCCGACCAGCGCGGCTTTCCGCTGCTCTTGAAAACGCACGGTCTGCATTTGCTCGTCGGTGTACTTTCCGTAAATCCCGGATCGCGGGCTGCCTGCGCCATTCGTCACGACGACGCCGCTGAACCATTTGTCCGTCTGACCGAAACACTCGGCGATCCCGTGATACGCCATGATCTCAATATCGTCCTGATGGGCGGCCACACAGAGGTGAGTCGTGCGGGCCAGCGCGGCGGCTGGCGTTACGCTTGTATCCGGAAGATAGATATCAGCGGCAGGGTGCGAAAATTTCATGGTGGGAGTCAGGGAAGGGCCGGCAGGCTCGCGGCGGCGGTCGCCTGACCGTGCCGCTTGTTTTTCTCGTCCGGGGTCCGAAGTTGAATCCGTTCGGCGAGCTGCGGGAACTCCGCCCGTAATACCGCCTCGGCCAACGCGAGAATTATTTCGCCGCCTTCGCCCGACATGACGCGGCCCAAAACGAGCAGATTGCGCACGTCATAAAACTCAGCGTAATGCGCGATCGCATAACCGAAGCACACCCCGATGGATTCGTAGATCGCGCGCGCCCGCGGGTCCCCCGCCCGCATCGCTTCCTGCACGGCCAAAAGTTGCTCCGGCAGCGGCAACGAGGATGAAAAGCCCAGCCCGGCCTTTACGGCGAGGCGGGCTACGCCTTGCTGGGAAAAATATTGTGCACCGCAACCAATGTCGCCCGACCACTCGTCGCGCGGACCCCGTGGCCGATAGTCGATTGGCGCGAAAGCCAACTCGTTCAGCCAAGTCGTGATCGTGCCTGCCGGCGTCACATAACCTCCGGCCTGACTCGTGCCCATGGAGACCCCGAGAACCGCGTTGTCATTCATCGCCATCGAGCCGGCGAGCGCCGTCACCTCGCCGTCATTCACGACCTCGAACGGCACCCCGCCCCAGCGTTCCTGGAGCGTGAAAAATATCCGCCGCACGTGCGTTTCAAAGAGGTCGGCGGGCACGCCCCGGAACAGTGAGGCGACGCGCACTTCATTGTTCACGTAAACACCCGCCGCGCTGCCGCCAATGGCATCGACTCGCGGCAGATGCGCCGCCGCCCGCCGAAGCGAATCGTGCACACCTTCGATATGATAGGACGGATCTTTCTCGAAATAAGGATCCCAAGCGATCTCCTCTGAATAAACGATTTCCCCGTCGATCAAGGCCGCCGCTTTCCGATCACTGCCTCCGAGATCAAAACCGATCCGGCACCCCTTCAAATTTCGACCCATCGGCGAACTTTTTTCCGTCGCCGCTGGCAAGGCCTCGAAGGCCGCTTGCTCGATCGAGAATTCCTGTCCGAAAACCTTGACGCCCATGAACTCGAAATCGAACGCGCGCGCCCCGGTCGGACTATAAATACCGGCCAAACTCGCCGCGATTTCATCCGCACCGGCCACCAGAACCCGGTTTGCGCCCTTCATCCAAAGCAGAAACTTCAACAATCGCTCCACGTAAAAGAGCGTCAGGAATGCATCCGGGTGATTGGTCGAAAATACCCGAGTGTCAGTCCGAAACACCGTCCCATCCGGTCGCATCAGCACGAGCGCGAGAGGTCGGGCCCCGGGGTCCTTGCCGACGCAGTCGCGGTAGGCACGATTCCACAGCACAGCCGGCTGAAAATCAGGATCCAGAGAAGGACGAATCTTCGGTTCGATGGGTACCATGATGCTAGACCCGCGACCGTAGCGGACGACGCGGCAAAATTGAAAGCGTGATTATTATGCAGTTGGAAGGACGAAGGAGCGAGCTGCGCCAAAACACGCGACTAATTCGCGGGCGACCGAAAGAGTATCTCGCCGGACCGGAGTAAGCGGATCGGGGTGACACAGACATTCCTGTCTGTCTGGTCTTTCTGCGTGGCGGGTTCCCGATCCCGGAACAGACAGGAATGTCTGTTTCAATCCGCATCCCTCGAACACCGGAAGGAAAAGAGACCCGGCGCTGCCAAAGCCCCGCGCCCGCTCACTTCACCGGCACGGCGGCCATCGCGGCGCCGGAGATTCCCGCTTCGTTGAGGAAACCCGCCGGGACGACGCGAGCCCGCGCCTTTAGATATTTGAAGAACTTGGAATGCTTCGCACTGATCCCGCCGCCAATGATGATGAGTTCGGGCCACAGCAGTTTTTCCAGTACGACGATGTAGTCGTGCAAGCGTCCGCCCCACTCTTCCCACGAGAGGTCTTTCTCGGTCCGAACAGACGCCGCTACCTCCTTTTCTGCGGATTTCCCATGTTTCCACGGAAAGTGCCCGAGCTCCATCGGCACCACCACTCCTTGGTAAGCGAAACTCGAGCCGACTCCAGTCCCCAACGTGAGCAGCAAGGTCTTCCCCTGAAATCCACGTCCGGCGCCAAAACGCATCTCGGCGACGCCCGCAGCCGCGGCGTCGTTGATCATGGTAACGCGACACCCGGTGGCTTGGCCGAACAACGTTGCGGCATCGCAACCGACGAACTTCGGATGGAGATTCGCCGAGGTCCAAATGGTAGACCCCTCGACCACGCCGGGAAAACCAACTCCGATGGGCCCGCGCCATTTGAAGTGCGCCACCACCTCCGCGATTGCCTCCGCCATGTCGGCCGGGGAGATCGGTTTGGGTGTCGCGATACGCATCCGCGGCGCGAGCAACCGACCCGTTTTGGTGTCCACGGGAGCGCCTTTGAGGGCACTTCCACCGATGTCGATACCGAGTACTTTCATGAAAGCATCCGACGAAAGGGCGCGGCCATCCGCTTGGCAATGCTCGGTGTGCACCCTGCCACTGCGTTACGCGCCGCAGCGATGGCGGTTCCACCGGTCAGCGTCGCCCGACTAGTGACCACCCGTGGAAACCGCACGGCCCTCACCGGCGACGAGCCACGCGATGGTTTTTTCCGCCAGTCGATCCAACGCCGTCACGCTCTGCTCGATGTGTTCTTCTTTCGTATCCTCAATCTTGTTGTGGCTGAGCCCGTGCAGGCTTTGCACAAACATCATCACGGTGGGCACCCCCGCGCCGGCCATTTCGGCGGCGTCGTGCAGCGGACCGGACGGCAACCGATGCGAAACGCCCACCGTTTCCTTGATCGCCGCATCGCATAATTCAATCAGCTCGGGATGAAAGGGCCGGGGCTCAATCTGCCACAACCGCTCCCACGTCACAGTCACGTTGCCCTCGCGCGCGAACCGCTCACTCGCCTCGCGCGCGTCCTGGAGCATTCGCGCGAGAGCGCTCGCATCCAGGTGGCGTTGATCAAGCGTAATCCGACATTCCTCCACCACACTGGTAACAATGCCGGGCTGGGTGATGCAGGAGCCAATCGTGCACACACCCTCCCCGCTCCGCTCTGCAATACTATAAATCTCCGCACTCATTTTTCCCGCGGCGAGGAAAGCATCCTTCCGTCGATTCATCGGTGTGCTGCCGGAATGAGCCGCCTGACCGCGAAACGTGATCGCGTGGCGTTCCACTCCAAACGTGCCCAGCACCGCGCCCAAAGGAAGGTTCAAGTCGAGGAGCACGGGGCCCTGCTCGATATGCAGCTCAATATAGGCCGCGGCGTTCTTTAGTTCCCGGCCCGCCTGTTTCACTTGCTCGAAATCGATCCCGACATTCTTCAAGGCCGCCGGCAGCGCGATGCCATCACGATCTTTCAACCCCCGCGCCTCCTCCATATTCAAAGACCCGGCACACGCGGACGAGCCAAATAAGCTCTTGCCGAACCGCGCGCCTTCCTCGTCCGCCCAATCGACCACCCGGATCGTGATCGGGGGCCTGCCGTCATACTGCGCGTTGATCCGCCGCAGGATTTCCACGCCGGCGAGCACGTTGAGGCAGCCATCGAGCCAGCCGCCATTCGGCACAGAGTCCAGGTGCCCGCCGATGATCAAAACGCGGTCGGACTCACCGCGAAGCGTGGTCCAGACATTGCCCGCCTCATCCGCCGTGATTTCCACGGGCAACGATTGCAGCTTCTCGCGCACCCAGGCCCGGGCATTCAGCCAAGTCCCGGTGAACGCGACCCGCTGCGCGCCGTTTTCATCGCCAGTGAGCTGACGCAGCTCCTTTAATTCTGAAACCGTGCGAGTGGGGTCGAGTGGGGTGGCCATAATTCGACGAAGAACGAAGCGCTTTGTGACTTGGAAAGCGGACGGAGGCGAGTCACATTCCGAGCCGGGATCCGCTACCCCCGCGGATTTTCCAAGGCCTTCACCGCTTCGGCAAACTTTTCAACGTTCCTATTCTGCGCACGGCATCTGCTCTCTCTGTCCTAACCGCTTCTTTCCATGCCCACCCTCACCACGATTGTCGATGGCCTGAAACTTCCCAACCCGTTTGTCATCGGATCGGGCCCGCCCGGGACCAACCTCAGTGTGATCCAGCGGGCGTTCCGTGAAGGATGGGGCGCGGTGATCGCCAAGACCGTGAGCCTCGACTCATCCAAAGTCGTCAACGTCACTCCGCGTTACGCCAAGTTGCACGCGGCCAGTGGCGAAGTGATCGGCTGGGAAAATATCGAACTGATCAGCGACCGACCGTTTCACCTCTGGATCGACGAGTTCAAGCGCTGCAAGGATTCCCACGCAGACGGGGTGCTGATCGCTTCGATCATGGAGGAATATCAAAAGGATGCCTGGATCGAAATTGTCCAACGCTGCGAAGCGTCCGGCGTCGACGCGTTCGAGTTGAATTTCTCGTGTCCCCATGGCTTGCCGGAGCGGAAGATGGGCGCGGCCATGGGCCAGGATCCGGACATCCTCGAAGAGGTGTGCGGCTGGGTTAAGTCGGCCACCAGGAAACCGGTTTGGGCCAAGATGACGCCCAACATCACGCACATCGAAGAACCGGGGCGTGCGGCCTTGCGGGGCGGCGCGACGGGTCTCAGCGCCATCAATACGATTCGGAGCGTGATGGGGGTAAATCTGGATACGTTGCGGCCCGAGCCCACCGTCGAGGGGTACACGACTCCCGGCGGCTACTCGTCCCGCGCAGTGAAACCGATCGCGTTGCGGATGGTAATGGAGCTCGCCACCATGATTCGTTCCGAGTTCCCCGATCGGTCCCTCTCCGGACTGGGCGGGGTGGAGAGCGGCGAAGATGCGGCCCAGTTCATTCTCCTCGGCGCCGATACCGTGCAGGTCTGCACCGGCGTAATGAAATTTGGATACGAATGCGTGAAGCCAATGTGTGAACAGCTGCTGGCCTTCATGGCCAAACACCAGTTTGAAACGCCGGCTGATTTCCGCGGCGTCAGCCTGCCGTATTTCACCACGCACGCCGATCTCGTGAAACGGCAGACCGAGCGCAAGGCAGCACAGAAACTTGCGGCCACCACCGCCGCCGCCGCCACTCCGCCCACCCCGAACATCGTGAAGAGCGATGCGGAGTGGACCGGAGATGAATTCGTCCGGCAGTCGGATGCACTCTCCCGGGGATAAGCCGAATCACCGCGCCCACCTCGATGCCCCTCCTGATCAAAAACGGCGAGATCATCACCGCCGATTCCCGCTACGTCGCGGACATCTATTGCGAGAATGAGACCATCACGCGGATTGAGCGCGACATCACGCCACCCGCCGGAACCGAAGTCATCGAGGCCACCGGCAAGTACGTCTTCCCCGGGTTCATCGACCCGCACGTGCACATCTACCTGCCGTTCATGGGCACGTATTCAAAAGACACCTACGAGACCGGCTCCCAGGCCGCGCTCGTCGGCGGGACCACGACCTTGATCGAGATGTGCTGTCCTTCGCGACAGGACGACCCGCTGGCGGCATTCGAGCTGTGGATGTCCCAAGCCGTCGGGAAATCCGCCTGCGACTTCACGTTCCACATGGGCGTGACGAAGTTTGATGACACCACCGCGGCCCAGCTGCGCGAGATCGTCCAACGGGGCATCAGTTCGTTTAAAATCTTCCTGGCGTATAAAGGCGCCTTCGGGGTCGACGACACCGAGCTCTATCGCACCCTCAAACTCGCCAGGGAACTGGGCGTCATCGTCACCGCCCATTGTGAAAACGAAACGCTGGTCGCCGAACGCAGTCGCGAATTACTCGCGGCGGGCAAGACCGATCCCGGCCAACACCATGAAAGCCGCCCGCCGGCCGTGGAAGCAGAAGGCGTGCACCACCTGATGACCTTTGCCGAGCTCACCGGCGCTGCGACGTATATCGTCCACCTCAGCTGCCAGGAGGCATTACAGGTTGCCGTTGCCGCACGCCAACGCGGTGTCCGCGTGGCCGTCGAAACGTTGATCCAATATCTGGTACTCGATAAAACCTATGCGGAGCGCCCCGATTTCGAAGGCGCGAAATACGTCATGTCGCCACCGCTGCGAGATGCGCGGAACCAAAATGTATTGTGGAATGGACTACGCGACGGACTCATCCAAAC
>CAYVDZ010000087.1:0-12013 GCA_964450575.1 uncultured Opitutus sp. | reverse complement strand
CGCTCGAAAACTCACCGCCTCGTAAGCGTCTCCCGTCTCAGATCTCAAATCCTGAGATTTCGAATCCCCCACGGGCGGCCGGTCACCAAAGACCGCCGCCCGTTTTAGCGTCCGGCCCGTCCCTCGCATTCTCCGAAGTCTCCCCAGTCTCACGTTCTTCCGAGTCCCCCGTCTCCCATGTCTTCGCTGCTCTCTCTCCTTCGCGATCCTGTCCCTTACCAAGGCGCGCTCGGCCTCTTCGCCACCCTCACCATCGAACGCGTGAACGGCTTCGTCGGCCTGCTCGTCGGCCTCGCCACGCTCGTTTACCTCTGCCTCCGCATCCGCGGCGAGTGGCGCAACCGCCGCCGCCCGCATTCCGCTGAGTGAAGCCCTTCGCCTATCGTCCTTCAGCCCGCGGTGGTTGACTCGACGATCCCTGCGTATGACCACCAAATCCCTCCGCTTCCTTTCCCTCCTCGGCAAAGCCACTGGCCTCGCTCTCCTCGTCGCCGGGACTTTCCAAGGCACGCCAAACGGACTCATCGTCTTCGCTGCCGCTTCCTTCTTGAAGGATGCCGTAAACCGCTTCGGCGACCTCCTCGACGACGGCAAACCCAACGACTCGTTCAAAAGCTGAACGCATGTATCGCCCCCCTATGCTCCTGTTACCGATCAAAGTTCTCGTCATTCCCCGGCTCCGACACGATGCGGACGGTCACGAGACCTTCCTGATCAACCAGTTTGCTAGCCCCGCCGAGACTACGAGCTTCGCGAGGCTGTTTCCGGTAAGGAGCACAATTCTAGACTCGGAGTGATACTCAGCAAGTTCCGCAGAAGGCGTGTGAACAGCGAAGTAGACTTCGTCGTAGGTGCTCATGCCTTCAAACGTCGACTTATAGCGGAGAAAGGTGTCGAGATCGGATTGCGACTTTACCTGGACGGCGGCTCGTTTTCCGCTGACTGGCGAGATCAACTCCAGGTCAATTGTCTTTTGCGTCTTTCCGGCAGCACTGACGCGTTGCCACCCCGCTCTCGTGAAAATTAGGTCGCAGAGCAATTCAAAGTCCTTCCAGCCGAGTTTTGTGATCAATATAGCGAGTGATCGTTCCAGTTGCTCCAAGCTTGATATCGCTTCCGACACATCGGGCATCAGCTCACAGTTGATTCGCTTGATCAAGTAGTCGGCCTGATTAACAGTGCAGATTGTACCGCGAAATCCCTGAACCTTGGTCAACGCTCCACTCAGATTATCGTAGTGAAGTTCATGGCCTTCAATGTCACAGCAGGACCATGGGCCGAGAGTTCGCCGAGTCCGGCTGCCATCGGCGATTTCATCGACCTGTGACGAGGCGAAACACCAAAACAGCTTCCCTTGATAGAAGGTGATCCAAAGTGTGCTCTCGTCGAGGGTGTAGAACGCCCGCACTTGGTTCGTGAACTCGGTTGCTTTTCCTTTCGTTTTTCCGCCGATAGTGGTCCAATATCTGGATACGGCCTCTCAGTCGCCAGCGAGACTCTCGCGATGTTGTTTACTGCGAAAACCAATGCGTATATATGCCGAAGCACTCTCAATACAGTCTCTTTCGAACTCGCCCTTCCGTCCGAGTTTGATGAAGCGCACCCCGCTGGCTTTGATCCGCCTCTTTGCACTCATTCCTTAATACTCCATGGGGCATGCACAATACACCGGTCATTGCCGAAAATATTGCGATTTGCTCCCCGTATTTCTTCGGCAATATTGTGTAAAGCCAGAGGTTCCGATCCACGATTTCATAGTAGTTGGCATCTACCGTAACGTGCGCAGCAGTTCCTGCAAGCTCAGCACTCGCGGATCGGGAGAACGCCGGTGCAACGTGTTCACTTGCCGGTACGCCCTGCGCGACTCGAACGCCTTAATCTGCTTCGTCACTTCTGGCTCATCCCACTTCCTCCCTGCATAGGCAGGATCCCGCTCCACTTCAAAGACCGCGTAAATTTCACCATCAGCCGCGCCGGGGTATCCCTTCGCCGTAAGGTCGCTCGCCGAATAGACCTTGTACCCGGGCTTCGTGAGTCGAAACAGACCTTCTGCCACTTCGCCGCGATGCGACCGCAGGAGAACGTGCCGCGCTGACGCCATCTCGGGTGGAATGTGCCATGTGCCCGGCCGGTCTCCCAACCGCACGTTCGCGATGCCCTTCGCCAGCGTCCATGCCAGTTGCTCCGGTGAATTGTACCAGGCCAGCACCACATGATGCTCAGACGGAGGCAGCGCCCGCATCGTGTCGCTCATTTCATCCCGCTCCGCCAGAACTAGCGAACCATACTGCACCGGATCTTGCGCCAACGTGTAGGACTCGGCGACGTGATAGCTCACGCGCTCCTGTGCCGTCGTGCGGTTGCCCAGATGCGCGAGCACTTCATCCAGAAATTCCTCCAGTGACTCCAATCCCTGCGCGGCGCCGTTCTCATCGGGCGCGACTCCGAACGCGCCCAGTCCTGGCAGGATTTCGTGAAAACCTTGGAGTTTAACCGGTGCGTTCGCACGGCCCGGATACAGCACATACGCGCCCTGCGAGCGTTTGATGGCGTCCCGGTAGGCGTGCATTTTCAGGAGGTCCTGCCGCTTGTAGTTTCCTTCCACTTCTTCATCGGCGTCATCGGCTCCTTCAGTGCCAAACAAGCCCTCGATATCCTCCACGCGATACTTCGCATCAAAATGTACATGTACAAGCAACTCCTGCCGCTCCGCCTCTGACTCGTTCAAATCCTCCGGCCAGAAGGTAAGCGTGTAGTCGGGATGCAACCGCCGCGTCCAGCTTCCGCCCATGTGCCGGTCCTGCGTCACTTCAAAGCGCCGGTTGTAGGCGAATCGCGCATTCAATCGGCGGCTCTGCCCCGCAAACGTGCCGACAAATGGCCCCAGCTCCATCCGCTTTCGCAGCCGCAGATTCGGCGAGCCATCCTCCAACCCCTCAATCAATTCCTCCACCGCCGGGCGATTTCCACCCCGGCACTTCTGGCAGAACCAGCCCAGTAACTCGAAGAACAGCCAATACTCGTAGAGACTCGCCACGTCGCGCTGCCCGGCATGAAACAATTCCTCGCCGCCTTCCCACGAAAGCTCTGCCGCCGTGCGAAACCGTAACCACCAGCGAAGTACCTCGCGATAGCCCGCCTTGCACTGCAATACTGGACTGCCCAACGGTGCGAAACGCATCTCGCCCACTTCACGGAACAAGCTGCGCCCCAGCCAATCCTCCACCGTTGCCGCCAGCCGTCGCGACAAAGCCGCAGACACGCCCCACGCATTGCAATTTTCCTTTGACTCGAAGACGCCCTGCGCGTGAGTGAGGAAAGCGCGGAACTCGCCCAGCGCGAATTTCACAAACCGATTCTCCAGCGTGTCCAAGTCCCGCGACTTGCGCGGCACCAGCACCCGCTCGGTGACCGATTCCAAGCCGAGTTGCGTGCGCAGCGCGTGCGCGGCCGGAACCTCGCGGCGTGGATTCCCTGTCACCAGTTGCCGCACCGCCGACGGCGTCCAGCGAATCGGCCGGTCGGTGGCAACGGACTCGCTCACCGTGGACAACCGCTCATGGGGAAAGCTCAGGATGCGTTGCAACGCGGCGGAGAAATCGGTGCTGTCCAGCGTCTCGCGCAGCAGCTCCAGTTGGATTTGCAGCCAGCCCGCATCCGTGCGGTCTTCAAAGGTCGAGCGAAACCCCGCCTTTGCTGACGACCGTGCATCCGCCACCAACCCCGCGATTTCATCCGACAGCCGCCGCAACATCCCCCGGTATTCCGTTCGGTAGTCCAGTTTGAGCGAGCGCACATCCAGCACCGCCGATGCCACCGCAGGCTTCGCGTCGTCCACCTCGCCCTCGACCAGCTCCAACAGAAGCGTGCCGCAGAAGGAGCGCGTTTCCAGCAGCCCGGCATCACGGTCGCCTCGGCGCAAACTCCGCCAGCATGCGGAATCAGGTTTCCGGCAACGGAGTCGGAGGGACACTCCGCTTTCGGGGAAGACCTCGTATTCGTAACGCTCGGATTCCTGAAGCTGAACAGCTGTCTCTCCGTGTTCCCGCGCCTCCGCATCTTCAATCTGGATGATCGGTGCGAACCGAGTGTTGGTCTCGCTCCTCGTGGGCGTCAGTTCGACATGTGCCATCAACTCTCCCGCAGGAGAAAGAAATTGGAGGCGATGGGCGGGCAACTGGCGCATTGTGTCATGCCTCAGCAAAGGAAGCGAAACCGTTGTCTTTTAGTAGTCGCCACATGCGGATGATCTTTTCTGCAGATACTGGATAAGGAGCACCGTCCGGAACATCCTTGCCCGGATCAGCCTTCGATTCCGCTGTCGCCTGCAGCGTCGCGGCAATTAGTTTGTCTCGGTCCTCCTTCGCCGCCGCCTCTACTTTGTGAGGAGTTACGCAAAGAAACCACAGCGCCTTGAGCAGGGGCCCCAGCTTGGCCCGGGAACCGTGCAGCTTCGGTAAGAACTTCTGCACTACCACGCAGTCAAACGCGGCGGAAAACCACATGCCGTCGTCTGGGCAATTGCCCAGACGTTTGTAGAAATGGATAAATCGCGCCGCCTCGTGCGCAACTCGGTAGCCGAACTCCACACCGTGAGCCTGTAATGCCTTAAAGAACAGCAGCATCTCCGCGTCATAGATTCCTTTCGCGTCTGTGGGAACGGTAACGGGACTTTTCGCAGCATCCACGAAGTGCTTTCCAAAGTCGGCGTATCCGTTGCCATCGATTGTGGAAAGGACCGGTTTGGCAGGGTCGCCAAGAAAAGATTCCAGCTCGCGCGCCACCATCCTAAACTCAATCACGTTCGCTCGGTCGAGGACCTTGGGCGAGAACATGTAGGTCGTCTCATCGACGTTCACCGTGCCGATGACGAATAGGTTCTTCGGCAACTCCACTTCTGGAGCAATCTCCTTGCCATTAGCCTTACGCTCCTTGTCGCGGTGCAGGTGGATTTTCTCTTCCGACTCGATAACCGAAAGGATGTCCGCAAAGTAGCGCTCCACATGCGAAAGATTCATTTCGTCCAGAATTAGGAAGTGCGGCTCGTCGGGGCGCGCCTTAGCGTGAAGGAGAAGGTCGAGTGCAGGTTTCGTGATGTATTCCGAGTCTTTTAGGCCGTTGGGATAACCGAGGATATTCTCGATTCCCGTCCAGTCGGCGCCGACAGCAATTATCTCGTAGCACTTGGCGGGAACAGCAGCCGTGCCTGCCTTCAGTAATGCAAACGCCGCGAGTTTTAGAAATGGCCGAAATCTGTGTAGATAGGCGCTGAACTGACTAGATGGCTCGATCGCATCGGAAATCGCTTGAGCACTTACGTCCTCACTAATGCCATTGCTTTGGATATAATTCGCCCATTCCGCAATGACCTCGCGTGGAACCATGTTCTTGGTTGGTCCCTCATCGCCGCCTTCGTTCCAGAACTCGACAGCAACTGAATCGGCCTTCTTCACAACGTATGCAACACGATCCGATGCAAACTTCGCTCCTGGAACAAACGGATCTGCAATCTCGCTCCGTGGCGTTATCCATCGTGCGAACGCTTGGGCCATTTTCGTTTTTCCGGAACCTGCGAGTCCCGTGGCGATCAGGAATCGCTTGGACAATAGACTACAAGCAAAACGTCGAGTGGAACCGTCCTCAGTGCGAAGCGGGCATTTACCGGCGTCTGCCCGAAATCGTGCCACTAGATCTGCGAGCGTTTTTGAGCCTCTCGCAGCATTTGTAGACCCGACATCGCCCAAAGCTGTTTCGGGTGAAGGAGGGGAATATGCAAACAAATCCGCGAGGTCTGGGTATGCCTTGCTGGTGTCCGTCTGGAAGACCGGAGAGTGCGCCGCCAGCGCGTATGCCAAGGCTGCAACATTCTGGTCAGGTTCATCGCGCTTGATCATCTGAACCGTCTGTTGGCTGTTTGCTTCGATCCCAATAATCGGGACACCAGAACACCAGTAATACGCTGTTGGGGCGCGGGCCAAAAGATCCCGGCGGACCACTGACTGGGGAAGGACGACGTCAATCTCAATCGCGACATTCCACGGGTCGTTGTAGCCCGGGCCACCGGTCTTACTTACTACCTTGCCGAGCGCACGCACCCCGCGGACCCAATCTGTTGGGGCGCCTTGGCTGTTGTCGGATCCGAAACAAAGGAAAACATAATCGCCAACGACAAGTTCAGTTGGAACCTGCTTGCAGTTGACCGACAGATTTATCGGAGCAGCAGGTGAACTATGTAAGGCGTCAAGCGCGCGGATATCTGCAACGCTGTCTTTTCCGAGCCGGATGATCGCGAAGTTGCTCATAGTGTTTTTGTGCTTTCGTTGCGGATTGTCGTAATTGACTTCGGGTTCTTACTCTTCTCGGTCTTTGAGAGCCGCCGAAGTGCCGCATCCAGGGGAGCGAACAACTCACGGTCTTGGCCGGCGACACGCCGGAGAATTCCTATTGCTGCATTTGGGCTTAGGAAATATCTGGAAGAAGGCTTCACGCCGTCCAGTGCATCCACGAATAAAGACTTCACCGGCTTATTCGGAGACGACGAAACTGGCGCCATCACACAGCGGCCAGCGACCATGATTCCTCCACTGCTCCACTTGATCTTTGGAGCATCATCTCGGCCGACAAAGGTCGAAATTTGGACCTTGACTGCCTTCTTCAACGCGAAGTCATGCACCCGGTTAATGGTGTAGTCGATGTCTGTCGTCTCGTCTACATTCTCTGCGGGCTGCGCTCGCGGTCGCTGAAGTTCCGCGCGAACCCTTCCAGCAACCCACTCGACAACTGGGACCGAAACCGCGTTCCCTATCGCGTGGTAGCGGAGGGTGTCAATGGCATCGTCGCTGAGGTGGAAATCTTCGTTAGGCAAGGTCCATCCTTCGGGGAATCCTTGCAGGCGCTCGCACTCTGTTGGGGTAAGGCGACGAACCTCGTCGTGATATGAAATATACGAGCGACTCCAGTCGGTGCCAGTATGCCGCCCCGACGTTGCTGCTAGGCAGAATGCAACCTCAGGAACATGCGCCCCAGTTTTCTTGCAGGTAGTCTGGCGCAAAAACCCAAGTCTCTGGTTCTCGGGATGGAATGTCGCTCCTGTTTCGAACAGAACGTCAAACGCCTGCCTTGCTGAATTTCGCCATGCACAAATGTAAACACGTGGGCGGGACTGCGGTGCTCCAAAATAGCGGGTATTCAACACCCGCCACGCAACGCCGTATCCAAGCTCTTGAAATGTTTGCAGAATCACGGCGAAATCTCGCCCATCGTGTGAATTCAGAAGCCCTGTCACGTTTTCCATCACCACGACGGGCGGCAACTTCGCCTTTACGAGTTCGGCGAAAGGATAAAACAAACCCGTGTTCTTTCCCTTTAGCCCGTCGCGACCCAGCCAACCTCTTGCGACCGAAACATCCTGGCAGGGGAAGCCTCCGCACCAAACATCTGCGCTGGGAATACTGTCGGCGGTGGCCTTTAGGATATCGCCGACGCACGGAGTTTTGGGCCAATGACGTCGAAGTACGCTATTGCAGTAGCGTTGAATTTCACAGTGAAACGCCGGTCGTATTCCTGCGCGTTGGAAGCCCAGTTCAAATCCACCGATACCTGCAAAAAACGAGTTGACGGTCAGCTTGGATTTTGAGTGACCGGCCATTCCGATCTTTCGGGCTGTTGAGCGTGCTTTGTCTGCGGATGTCATTAGAAATACAAAGGGTGGTTGCCAGTTCTTAAACAATGGCTTTTTGAAAGGAGAGTTCTCATGCTTCGAACTCCAATGGATCATCCGGCCCAAGGCGGGCGCGGAAGCCGCGTTTGGCGACGGCGTTTTGGGTTTTCGCGCGGGGATCCAGAGGCAGATGGGAATCTGCGGGCTGTGGATGAGCTGGCAGGGGAGAGCACTTCCGAAATCCGGTGACGGCTATACACGTCTTTTGCAACCTCTCTCCGCCCCAACGGTCCCGGCCGCGGGTGGGCGGACCTTGGGACGGCGGGGCCGGCTTGAGATTTTCGCCGAGTGGCGAACAATGGGCCCTAACCCGAATGGCGGACATCTTCTCAAAGGAAAAAAGATCGGCGGTGATGGCGGCCATCCGTTCACGCGGCAATCGGGCCACTGAGCTTAAGCTCATGGCTCTTCTGCGAAAGCATCGCATAACCGGATGGCGGCGTGGCTTTCCTTTGTTCGGAAAGCCCGACTTTGTTTTTCCCGCGCTGAAGCTCGCGGTGTTCGTGGATGGGGATTTTTGGCATGGGCACCCCACCCGCAGCCGAGTACCCGCAACGCGTAAAAAATTCTGGGCCGCCAAAATCAATCGCAACCGAACTCGCGACCGGCTTGTGACACGAACGCTGCGCTCCAACGGCTGGCGAATTCTCAGGATTTGGGAGCACGCGTTGTCACGCAAGATGCAGGCCGGGACAATCGGTCGAATCATGCGAGCAATGTAGTCGCCCTGTGACTCTTCGACGCGGGTAATCGACAAAAAGGCATCAGGAAAGTACTTGCGCGTAGTCGACGCCGAGTAACTCGACATGATGTGCGTCACGAATCGCGAACCAGACCCGAAGTTGGACGAAACCGGTTCTTTTTCTCAGTCGTTCACTTTTCGCGACTCTAAGTTGTCCAAGCCCCCGCAAGGGCGGGAACTCTTCAGGCATGATTGAAATCGCCCATGTGACGCCCGTTAGGGCGTCGTCGATCCGCTCGATGTCGCCAAGTTGGGCCGCTTGATGACTGTAGAGTTCGCTCTCGATGAGCGTATGCACTAAACAGCCCAGCCGTGCTGCACGACCAACTCTCGACCGCGTTCCACGTCTCGCTCGTTGGGATTCTCGTCGGAAATAAAAGCCGCCTCATAGGGGATGGACCCGCCCATCTTCGCTACTCGCCAAGCGCGATTGTGAGACAATTCGCTCACCTCCTTGGCGGATTTTCCCCTGAGATATTCGATCACCTGATCGACGAGCGCAATTTCCTCCCCGGAAAATAGGCTGAGATCGGGGTCACGCAGCGCCACCAAACGTTGCTGTTCTTTGCCGAGAAAATCAACCCGCTGCACTGCGGCCTCCTTCTTGGCCTCGAGTTGCTTCCGGACGGGGAGTAGCCGCTTCGGCGTTGGCCCGAATTCCTGCTTGATATACTCTGCGCCTGTAATCGGATTTCCACTACGACCGTAGGAAACGAAATCGGCATAGAAGAGAATCTTGTTCAGCTTCGTACCGCCAAAATTCTGGTCAAACTGCGACTTCTTGGCGATGTAAAGCATCAGCTCACCCAGCCGTTTGTCTGGATGCCGCTCGGGAAAAGAAACTGTTGGGCGCGCCGCCATTGGCGTCAAATTGCTGACCGGGCAGGTGATGTCAATTTCCGCCGCAGGTTGGATTTGGAAAGTGTTGTCGATCCGACACCCTGTGTAAGTGTTCATTTGAGCACTATTCCCAGTCGCGATGCTTATCCGGGGGCCTCAACGCTTCGCTCAAGGGAGCGCGCCCGAGCAACCGCTAGCCACCAAGCGAATCCCAAGGGATCAAATTTTGCACTTTGCAATCGCCTTCAACTCCTCCCGCTACGCCGTCGGATCCTCCCGGCAATCACCGACCAACCGGTTGCCCAATGGAGGCACGGCGTGTTTTGTTAGTTGGTCCACCTCCGGGCGAGAATGGCTGGCCCGGCCGGGTTTGATCTTCAATCCGGACTGGCAACTAACAAAACACGCCTCGACCCCGCGACTGCCGACCCTCAGAGGCTTTGAAGGGGCGGGGATTGCGACCTACCACATCCGTCCTGCGGACATCGCGGTCTTTCTTCGCGTCGGATTCCGACGCTGACCGCTCGCCGCGCCGCACACGTCATCCAAGCCACCCCTCTCACCCCGCGCTCTCCACAGGGAGAGCGAGCCCCTCCTGCTGTGCGCGGGGTGCGCCGATGCGCACCGTTCCCGTTGGTCGCGGCCAGCCCCGTGCTCGCTCCGCCTTTGAATCGCCTCGCATTGACGTCAAAAGTTCGGGAATCCACCGATGGCCCTCGTCATTCATTGATGCTACCCTTTCACTCATGCCAAAAGAACACTTTCTCAATTCGATTGCCACGCAGCCGATATTTGCCATGGTGGACCTGTACATGCTTCTCTTCCCTGTAGCCACTCCCGGGGAATCTGTCCCGCAGAACCCACGCGTATTCGACGAAGGTCCGCGCTCATTTGGCAGCGTCGACACTTCAATGCCTGCGACATATTCAGGTCCATACGGCGTGCTGCTCGGCGAATCGAAAACTCAGATCATCAGCATTGCGACCGACGGCGCCAATCATCTGATAGCGCTGAAACCAATTGGCTAACTGGTCAGAGATACTAGCAGAGGTCTCCGCGAGCGAGGGTGACCTCGATCGCGTGCGCCGCAAATACTTGGCGACCCTTCACGGAGTAACGAAGCGAAACGTAATCGCATTCTACTCTGGTTGGCTGCAAAAGCCGGGAATTCGCACTCCCGATTTTGAAATCAACGATGCGAAGATGACCGGATTCATGACGGTCATCAACAAGCTCGACCGAAAACTCGGCTTGGACCTAATCCTCCACACGCCCGGCGGTGAAATTAACGCCACCGAGGCGCTGGTTAACTATCTCCGTTACGCATTCAACGGGGACATCCGCGCAATTGTGCCTCATCAGGCAATGTCGGCGGGCACGATGATATCGCTCGCGTGTAAATCCATCGTGATGGGAGCCCATTCAAGCTTGGGACCGATAGATCCTCAAGTTGGCGGAGCACCAGCTCACGGTATCCTCGAAGAATTTAGAAAGGCCCAGGAGGCGTTTAAGCAGAACCCGCACGAGGCAAAAGCGTGGCTTCCAATTCTCGAAAAATATACGCCTACTCTCGTTGGAAAATGCGAACGTGCGGTTGAAATGGCTGAAAAAATTGTCGGTAGCTGGCTCGAGACGGGAATGCTAAATGGGCAGGCAGACGCGGTGAAGTTGAAGGAAAAAATACTAGAGGAATTCGGGTCTCACAAGCTGAGCTTGGATCATGGCCGCCATTTCAATTACGATAAGGTGAAGGCCATTGGCGTAACGGTAGAGCGACTCGAAGATGACGCTCCCCTACAAGACGCCGTGCTCAGCGTGCACCACGCCTTCACGGTGACACTGATGCAGTCCATGGCCACGAGCATAATCGAGAACCATATTGGATCTGCGTTCGTAAACCAGATGGCAATTCCGCCCCAGTTGCAGTTACCGCCCGGCATCGTGCAAATTCCAAACTCGCCCGTTCCAGGCCCAAGGTCGGGACTGCCTATTCCGCCTCCAACCAACGAACCGACAGAACCCGCATCCCAGCCTGCTGGGAGCTAGTGAATCTCACCGCCGACCGCCGTCCTGGCCGAGTCGCTTCCGCAATGCCATCGCGTTCCAGCCGCGCCAGGATTTGCGCCGCGGGGGGTCCCATCCTCGACCTCGATCCCGTCAATAAGCAATTGCTCGAGCCGGCGGGGCGTTGCCACGGGGTCTGCCTGTTACTGGTTACCGGACTGCCGAAGGCCCTCGGCCTTTCCGACCTTTCGTCGGCGGCAATCCCTGGCCGCCTATCGCGGTGCTGACTCAATCCACGCATTAGCGTTACCCGCCAGAGTCTCAGCGAGGAACTCCTCGGCCTAGTTGAACCAGATTTAGAACACAACGCTCCTGGGATTTCATCTTCTTCGCGCGGTGTGTATCAATGGTTGATACGAACGGCGCAGGCGAGCCAAAGGGGTCGGGCCGCTAAACGCTAAGGCGAGCCAAAGGGGTCGGGCCGCTAAACGCTACTGGTAGCCGGGAACAGCGGCAACGGAAGTCCCGAGAGGGTCAGCCTGAGATTGCCCTGATTCCTAGAGCGAATCCCAAGGGGTCAAATTTTGCACTTTGCAATCGCCTTCAACTCCTCTCGCTACGCCGTCGGATCCTCCCGGCAATCACCGACCAACGTGAAGCTTCGGCAAGCGTGCGTAACTCGGCGGCGCCGTCCTGCTACGATGGGC
>CAYVDZ010000086.1:0-12082 GCA_964450575.1 uncultured Opitutus sp. | reverse complement strand
GTCTTGGGCGGCAGCGAGCCCTGCAGCTCTTTCATGCGCGCTTCCGGCAGCAGCCGCGCCGACGAACTGTGCGATCCCACCGCCATGATGCCTTTGTCGCCGTAGAAAATGCTCCCACCTGCCTGCGAAAATTTAAATCCTTCCACCGGCGCCGGCGGAAACAACCCGCCATCAAACCACTTCAGCTCCACTGGCGAGCGCGTCGCGCCCGATGGAAAGCGATAGGTCAGCGCATTGGACATGGGATAGGTCCCCTTTTTCTCCTCGCTCCCGGCGGCTTCCACACTCGTCGGTGCCCCTAGATCGAGCGCATACCACGCGGCCTCGATTTGATGACACGCCCAGTCACCGATCGCACCGGAGCCGTAGTCCGTAAACCCACGCCAGCGACCGTGACTCCGACTCTGCCGATACGGACGTACCGGCGCCACGCCCAGCCAGAGATCGTACTGCAGCGTCGACGGAGGTGTTTCCGCTTCGCCGGCATTCGCCTCGTCGTCGTACGCGGGATGTGAATACAACGTGTTGGTATGATTCGTCCACGCGTGCACGGTGTGCACTTTACCGATCAGGCCAGCTTGCACCCATTCCCGCGCGAGACGAAGACCTTCCGCAGTCCGTCCCTGGTTGCCCATTTGGGTCACCACGCCCGCTTTTTTCGCCGCAGCCTGCAGCGCGCGAACTTCGGTGATACAGCGACACAACGGCTTTTCAATATAGACATGCTTTCCGCGCCGGATCGCTTCCATGCCGATCGCATAGTGCATGTGATCCGGCACGGTAATGACGACGGCGTCGATCTGGTCGGACATCTGCTCAAACATCAGCCGGTAGTCGTGAAACCACTTGGCCTGCGAAAAGCGCGAGAGCTGGCCCGGCGTCTTCCCGGAGATCTCCTCCCGACCGCGCGCATAGTCGACGTCGCAGAAAGCCACAATCTGTTCGTCCTGCAAGGCACTGAGCGGAGCCCGCCCGCGGCCTCCCACCCCGATCATCGCGATCTGCAAACGCGCATTGGGCGAAATCGGACTCTGCGCGCGGAGACCACGCGGAAGAATGAGGACAGAGCCGGCAAGCGAGCCGCTCCGGATGAAATCACGACGGGAAACAAGCATGAGGCAGAGGGGGTTGAGGCCCTCACGTTAGCCGCTCCCACCGGTCCGTCACGTTGAATCGGGGGCGGCGTGAAACAGACATTCCTGTCTGTTCTGTAGCGGTCCACCGCTCTTTCCCAAACCTACAGACAGGAATGTCTGTTTCACTTCTCAGACTTCGATCCCACCACGACAATACGCGCCAGTCACTGCTTCTTTCGAGCGGCTGCCTTGGCCGCTGCCGCATCCGCTCGAGCCTTTGCCTTCGCAGCGGTGGCTGCTTCAATGTCGGCCTTCCGCTTGGCCACCGCCGCGTCTTGATCCGCCTTCCGTTTCGCCGCGACTGCGGCAGCGTCGGCCTGCTTTTTCGCAGCGACCGCGGCAGCGTCATCATCGGCTTTCTGCTTTGCCGTCACTGCATCCGCGGCCGCCTTTGCCTCCTTCGCCGCCGTTGCCGTGATCATCTTTTCAATATTCATGTCCGCCGCAGGCGTAACGCGGAAGCGTTTCACATCCGAACCCACTACTCCGAAGAACGTCAGCACGCCGCCGGACCCGACTTCCCAAGCTCCGGGCGAAGTCTGAAACGGATCACCACTCAGTTTGGCCACCGGCTGACCGTCAACGTAAGCGACGAAGTAAAAAGGTGCACGGTCAGGGAACTTCTCATGTCCGAGCCAGTAAAGGTGCTGGCTGTCGGGAGAGATCGTTGCATTCGAGACCTGGTAGGGGGTCGAAAACGCCATCTGGTTGTTGATGTATATTCCCGCTTGCGAGTTGTCTGGGCGCCGAGCCATCCGCGCCAGATATTTTCCGTCCGGGCTGAACTGAAAATACGGGTTTCTCATTTGAGAACTGGGTGCATTGAGTGCATTCGCACCGGGGGCATTGAACGCGCCCACCACCAGATTGTCGATCAACGTCCCATCGACGACAATGCCGGCGATTTCGTTTCGTCCGACTGGATTCGCCACGAAAGCGTGCCGCGTACCATCCGTACTAAAGGTCAACGTGCTTGCCTTTGGCCAAAGTCCCGGCGGCAAAATCTGCTGACCGTCGACGATGACCGTGAAATTGCGATTCGACCCATCGTACGTTGAAAACGCATAACGACTACCTTTCGCCGGCAATGCCACCGGTGAATTGCCGTGAAGGTGCAATCCCGGGACCGGAAATTCCTGGCCGTCGACGATGACGAACTGTCGTCCAGCACTCGTCGCAGTATATATTACTTTCGCGGAGTCCGGAGTCCAAGCCACAGCAGGGCTCTCGGCAACAGCCTGATACTCGTTCCCTTTCTTGCCATCGATGATCATAAAGCCCGAACGCGCTTCGGGATTGATACAACTCAAGGCATAGCGCTTGCCATCGGGACTGAAGGAGATGCTTTTGGCGCCTTCCGTTCCGGGGACTTCCTTTCCGTCTAGAAACAACGTTCCAACGCTTTGGGCGTTTACAATCTTCTTCCGCATAATCACCGCAAAGCGGCGTCCCACCGGAGCGACCGTGATGGCTTCGATGCTGAGGCCACTCGCACCCGAGGGCTTGCCATCGACCAGAAGAGCATCTCCCGCGACAGTAAGCAGCGCGTTGCTGTCGGCGGTAAAAATCGGACTGTGTCCCGCATAGCTCGCGACTTTGCCATCAATGACCAGGCTCCGCTTTTCGCGATCCGCCATGCTCGTCAAATTGTAAGCGAAACGCGTGTCGTCCGGACTGAACACGGGCTCCCATCCGACATGACTGCCCCACGGCCCGGCTTTGCCATTAATGATCAATCGCCAATTGCCACTCGAACTCGCGCCGAGGGGCTGCATCTCTCCCCAGTGAACAAACTGTCCGCCGGGCGAGATTGTGAGGGGGCCATAATTCAATGCCAAAAACGGTCGCGGTCCACGACCGATCTCCTTGCCGTCATGAATAACCACGTAGTCATTCCCTTGGCGGCCCGCATAGGCGTAATGAGCACCGTCAGAACTGAAAATCACCGGTATCAAATTCTGCGCGTTCTGTCCACCCATCCCCCCCGGCACCACCGTCATCTGACCCGGCACTGCGCACGTTGCTCCGCGCGCATCAAAAAGCTCGTCGAACAGCGGACCGTCCACGCCGTCGACTCGCACCAGCAGACGACTGCCTTTCGTCATAACCACGCCAACCCGGGCTCCCCGTGGGCTGAGGACATAAATACCGCCCGCATCAGCCGGGCCGACGACCAAGGCTTCGACCTTGGGCTCAGCGGCCGCTGCTTCCGGATTGATCATGGCCCACACGACAGAAACGAGGGCAACCGCAAAGGTAGACGCTTTCATGTAAATATCAGGCTTATACACGTTAGAGAGAGAGACGTTCGGCCACGTCTCAGGCCAGTTACATGAAGTCGTTGGTGCTGTCAAGTATACGGTTCGGATGAACTCCATAAAACGACGGGTCGGGAATTTCTCTGCACATCCAGTTACTGCTTCCCGTCACCACTGCAGCTCAATTGTACTGCTGGAAGCGCATTAATGCGCCGCCCCGGTGCTGTTCCGCCCACGCGTGGCCTGATCCCCACGTCCGCCGTCATGATCAACCAGAAGGTGACAACAAAGGCGCGTCCACCACGCTCTCCATGGTCGATCGCGGTACCGGTTGCTGCGTGTCCGCAGTTTCATAAACTACAGACAGGAATGTCTGTGTCACTGTTCAGACATTGGTCGCACCTTCCGGCTTCGCCGGAGGCGGCGGCACAATCACGACCGGACAGGTCGAGCGTTTCAGGACCCCGTGTGCGGTACTTCCCACCAGCAAATCATAAAACGCGGTGTGCCCGTGCGAGCCCATCACGATATAGTCCGCGGCCTGCTGCTGCGCCTGCTCGATGATTTCCGGAATGGGCGTTCCGGTGACGTTCACCGAAGCGACCTCCACGCCTTGATCTTTCAAGCGCTGCTCGAGTTGAGCCAATCGCTCCTGGGAATAGCGGACCGCCGCCTCGTTCACCTGAGCGTAGGCGAGCACGATGGCGGCATAGTCCACGAGCTTGGTGGTGGGTTCAGTCACGTGAACCAATACCACTCGACCCGAATGCGCCCGGGCGAGAGTTACCGCTTCAGCAATCACCTGATCCGACGCGGGAGAAAAATCAATGGGGGTTAAAATCGTCTTCATAAATTTAGTTCTTTCGCTCAGCCACTTTCACGAACTAAGTATCAAGACTTACGCCGCGCGACAATCCCAAGTACACGAAATCTCGCGGCATGTAGGTGCGAGCAGTGATGCAAGCGCCCGGCGGCCTCCGCTGCCGAATCCTGAACGACGGCGGACCCAGCGCCATGGCGTAAGCGTCTCTCATTTCAGGACGCACCAGATCCGTCCGATCGAACCGAGCCGTTCGTTGCGCGCCCGCCGTGTAGGAGAGATGTCGACAGCGAATTCCCGGTCCGTCTGGCCGGCGAACGCAGCGGGTTCAGTCCTTCCGCTCTGCTTTCCAAGGGCGGCATTCATCGCAATTTCAGCCGCGCCTCAATCGATCGGATACTTGCGTCTGGCTGCCACTTTGAAAGCCGACACCGGGCTGGCGGAGCCCCACCTGAGCCCCGATATCTGGAACCTCGTGGCTGCGTGCTTGAAACGGAAGGATGGCATTCCTGTCTGCCTTGGATTAACGCCGCCAGCCGGACAGGGACAGACAGGAATGTCTGTATCACTCGATCTTGGGATCACCGGGAAGAAACCCAGAAATCCTCCTTACCCCTAGCCGTCACCCGTGCCGGCCTGGACGCCCCGCCCGCCGAACGTCCAATTCAGTCGGTGCCCTTGACGGGCGCGACCGGACGGCGCCGTTCTGGTGGTAGGGTCTCAATCAATGCGTTGGGTCCGTCGGTCTGCTTTTTCAGGACAAACGCATCATAAAGCCGGCCGGTCGCGGTGCGTGCTTCATAGTGGATATCGTCCAGACCGACTTTGATAATTTGATAAAGCTGCGTGTCCTCGGCTGAGCGCACGGCGAACTCGTTTGAAACATTATACATCTTCGGGCCGCTGACGGAAACGACGTACACCGTTCCGATTGCTGCATCATACGCCTGATTATAGCCGGACGGCATATTTTGCGAGCCACCGCGACCCGCGACGTCGCCCGTGCGGGCGTACGTGTGATCGTGACCCGTCAAAACCAAATCGACCTTGAATTCATCAAACAGCGGCTTCCACGCTGCTCTCAACTCCGGGTTATCGCGATTGTTGGCGGGTGAGAAAATGGGATGGTGAAACGTGATGATCGTCCAGCGCTGCGGGTTGTTCTGCAAGACGCGGCGCAGCCAGGCCACCTGCTCGAGCTGGTGGCGGTTGGACTCGAGCGAGATAATCCGGGCTCCCTGATAATCAATATAGTAGCAGACCTCCTCAACGCCAGCGGGAGCGCCTTGGTTGACGGGGAACGTGAACTGCGGGCGCCAATGACGACTGAGCGCGCGGGTCCCGGGGTTGCCCAACCGGTCGCGTAGCGGACGTTTGTCCGCCTGCTGGCCGACCAACTCAGCCGCGGCGTAACCGGTCATGGCGGTGATGCCGGAGTCGATCCCCGAGACAACCTCGTCGGCCCCCAGCGTGATCACGCCGGACTTCCCGTCTGCAGTCGTCGCCCCAATCCGGTAGCCGGTGATCTTTCCCACGGTATCGCGCACGGCGGTACGAGCAATCGTCACGTCGAGCGTGCGACCGTCCTGCGCCGTCCACTTGCGTTCGGTGTCCGGACCCGCGCCGTCACTGAAGTGCTCGTGATTGCCAGGAGTGGCGATCACAGGAACGGAAGCATTTACCCAAGCCGGAGCCCCAAACCATTCGCCCCATTCGGCGTCACGGTTGGCGCGATTGATCAAATCACCGGCATGCAACGTAAACGCGGCTCGAGGCGCATCGCGGAAGGATTCGCGAAAAACACGCGACCAATGGGTTTTCACATCGTTCTGGGCGTCGCCAAAATAAACGAAGGTGAAGGGCCGGGCCTCCCGGGCGGCGGTGCGAAAGTGAAACCACTCCGACCAGTTCGCGCCATCACCGACGCGATAAGCGTAGAGGGTATCAGGCACCAGGTTTTTAAATTCGGCGCTATGATAGTGGGCCTCGCCCAGATCGCTAATGAACGGTACTGTCCGCGCCGAAACCGAAGCGCCCTTGAGATCACGGCCGTTCTCGTTGGCGAAATCGATCTCGGCCAGGCCGTGAGGCACGCTCACATCCGTTCGCCACGTCACTGCCTGAGTCGTGGCCGGATCGCCGGACCACGTGAGCACAACGCGATCCGGGAGCGGACGTGGCGCGTGGGCCAGCACCTCGGAATAAAGCGTGGGCTTCCACGCTTCGGGAGCGGTGCCCTGGTGGGCAACGAGCGGGGTCGCAAAAACGGCGAAAGTGGCGAGGACCGAAAAACAACGAGGAGCAGACATAGGAGAAAAAGAGTTGGCAGATTATTCCACCACCGTTGGAGAACAGGACTGCGCCGGAAAAGACCGACCGCACCATAGTCACGGCCTGTGACGATTTAACGTCGATTCTCCGACGAAAGGGAAACAAATTTGAGACATGGCGTACTCCTCACCCAAAATTCGGCAGTTCAGATCAAAATCTGTGGATCCACTGCGGTTTTGAGGATTACCCAGGAACTGACATCGCGGAGCTCCGGCGCGACGCGCCCTGAAGTTGCCGCAGTTGCCGCAATTCGTCGTCGTCGATAAGCGAAAAGCCCCTGGAACAAAGGGGCGTGCCGCCTGCGCCAGCGAAGAACGGCTCCCCCATCGCTTCCGGGCGTTCTGTAACAATAAGGTGACGACCCACTCGCGCCATTGTCACGCCTCTGCCTGGTGGCAGGGTGGTCTAAAAGAGAATGAAAATCCGATTATGCGATAAGGACACGAATTACGTCGTCCTCCCTGAAGGGCACGTGGTGTTTAACCGGGGAGATAACGGCGACCGCATGTATGCAGTGATCGGCGGTTCGGTCGACATCGTCATCCAAGGTCGCACCATCGAAACAGTCGAAGCCGGCGGCGTCTTTGGGGAAATGGCGTTGATTGAAGGCGGCGGCCCGAGGAGCGCATCGGCGGTGGTCAGATCTGAAGCAAAGCTGGTCCCAATTGACCAGAATCGCTTCCTATTTCTCGTACAACAGACCCCCTTTTTCGCCGTCCAATTGCTCACTATCGTGACGCAACGTCTGCGGCGGATGGACCAGGAGTTGGAGATCGTACGCCCCGGATCCGACGCGGAATCGAAGGCTCAGAGCGTGCTACACGATTGAAGAAAAGCGGAGAAGTGTCCGGACTCGCGCGAACCATCCGGCACCCGGACGTCATATCACGACCTCGTCAATGGGACGCCGCAGGGACAGGGGCATTTGAAGTCCCCTCCCAATGCGCACCACGAGATCCGGCCGGCGGGAGCCGAGGCCGAGAAATGCCGCAAACTCTGGCCGCAGCGCCGCAACCTCAACCGGCTGGTTGATAAACGCCGTGCAGAGCCCCAACGCCGTGGCCTGCAGCGCGAGCCGCTCATAGCATCGACCCGCCTCAATCCAATGCGGCTTATCGTCCACGTCGGAAACAAACACCGCAACCGCGGCGGAACTGCGGATGTTTCTCCGGTCTTTTTCATTCTGCTTCCTGGCCGAAAATGCAATCCGCATGAACACCTCGCCCAGCCAGCGCGGCACGCTCGGACTGCCCATCACCGGTCCATAGAGGCCGTCGCCTGTATGCACCGCCTCGCGGGCGCTAAATCGAATCCACGTCTTCAACTCGTTCAACCACGCGCGATCAACGAACTGAACGGTGTTCCCTCGTGCGACATATTCCGCGATGTCCTCTTTCTGTTTCGGGTCCGTCAGTAACAAAAGCGAAACACCGTCCCCTTTCCCGACGTCCTCAAGCAAGCGCACCTCGGCCGCTGACAGCGCCGTTCCGTCATATTCCGCGCGGTTACACTGACGCTGATGGATCGCCTCAAATAACGGCGAGCGGAAGGCGGATGCCTCCGTCAGGTCAATTTTCACGCTGGATTCGGATGCATCGTACGAAACGCGTCCCTGTAAACCCGCGGCCTGAGCCGCCAAAAGGAGATTTTCCGTAGCACAACCGAGACTCGCATACAGATGATGATCGTCCGGGTCCACCGCCGGGCAGCGACGGGTGAAATCCGGCAGAATCGAAATCCGACCGGGCTCCAACCGAAACCTCCACGGTTGAGTATTATGACTGGATGCAGCCAATGTCGCATACCCCACAAGCTCACGATAGACGTGCTTCGCATTCCCGAGGTCGCGATGCTGCCGGATTGCGTGAGCGGTATCCGCGTAGTTCACGAGCATACTCCTTTATAGGTTCAACGCAGTCATTCAAGTTATACCACGCGGCGTTGTTTTCATAATCACCGCTTCGCGCTTTGACCGCAAGCCGCTGCGGTGGATTATAAAGACACTATTGCCTTGGAGCCATAAACGCAATGACCGTGCGCGAAGATTTCCGCGAGTGGCCCGCCGCGAATTAATCGCCTCCCGGAATCCACCCCGAACCGCCGGCTATCGGCTCGATCGTCCAGGCCCGCAAAGCGGCCAGAGTTCGATGAACTCCGGCCGCTATTCCTGCCTTTAAACTGATGCTTTGGTGCCGGCTCAGAAGCGAACCGAAGCCGTGACGCGGATATCGCGGGGAGGCAGATACACGGTCGCCGTGCGCGCGATCGTAAGGGCGGAACCCTCGGGCGGAAGTCCGATCGCCTGGAGCTTTTGATCGTCGAGCAGATTGCGTACGTTGAGTTGGAATGACCACGGACGACCGGCGAGGCGGCGCTGGTAGCCGACAAACAAGTCGAAGAGCAAGCTCTCCGGCACCGGGGGCCTCACGAAGCCGCCGCCAGGCTGGTTTTCGCGGCCCTCTTGCGGCCGATCATTGCGACCGTGACCGAAATCGGTGGTGCGCTCCGATTGGTAGCGGGCGCCGCCACCAAGGGAAAGTCCGCGGAAACGATCGCCTTGGAAGTCATACTTGTTCCACACCGTGAAGGCATGCAGAGGCGTGTCACTCTTCTTGAAGTTACCGTACTGCTTATCGACGAAGGAAGAGGTGCGGACGTCGTTGGTATACGACGCGAGATTTCCGAGGACCGGACCATTGGTGAAATTGCCTTCGCCCAAGGTCGTGAAGGCCGGGTGGAACGGACTGAAAAAGCCCCCGACTTGATCCTGATCGGCGAGATTGCTGATGCCCTGAGTAACAATGACATCGTTGCGCGTATAGCTCGTCTTGATTGACCACGCCGGGATCGGGTTGAAGTCGATCTGGACTTCAAATCCTTCCGCTTCCTCATCGAAGTTGGCGTACGAGCCTCGGTTGCCATGGCCATTATTGCCGCCTGTAAAGCCGAGTCCACCACCGCCGAGTTGACGGTCGGCATCGTGCCAGGCGATCAGCTTCGCGCGGTCGGCCGCGTCGTTCCAGTTATAGGCTCGAGTTTCGAACGTGACACCCGCCCGCTCCGGCAAGCCGGCATTCATGTTGAAGGTGGGAGGCAGGTTAGGATTAAACGTGCCGCGGTAAGGAGCCGGGAGGGAGAAACCGTAACGCACGGCATTGAGACGTTCGAGCCGGAAGGCGGAGACGCGACCGGAGATCTTGCCTTTCAGGATTTCGAATTTCAGACCCAGCTCCTCGGAGGTGCTCTCGTTCGGCGCGAAGTTATTTCCGTCGCCGTCCCGCTGGGCGGTGGAGGGCAGGGCCGCGCCCTCGGCGTATTGACCATAGATGGACAGCGCCTCCGTCAGCCGGAAGGAAGCGCTCGCCGTCGGATACTCGCCACTCAGAGGTGCGCCTTTGTTGGAGTAGCCCGCGGACGTGGTGCCGCGGCCGACAAGGGGATCGACCACCAAGCCGCCATCATCAGGGTTGCTGGCGTTCGAACGGGCCCAAATCCGGTCGTTTTGGCTGCGCGTATTCCAGTGGTTGGATGCCACCGTATGGAGACGCAGATTGTGGGTGCGCTCCCAGCGGTAACCGAGGACGGTCGTGAGGCGGTTTTTGAAAAACTGTCCTTGGTGAATCAGGTAAGTGCCACTGATCCACTGCTGCAGCGTCTGCAAGGCGTTGGACGGGACATAGGTCTCTCCCGCGTATCGAACCCGGGCATTGGGGGTGAGATTGGTTCGTCCAAGCATCGGATTCGTGCCATCCGGGCGTGTATTAAGTTCAGGGAATATACTCGAGGTGGGATAATTGCGGAACCAACCCTGAAAAAGGTCCTCCTCCACTGTCTCGCTATACTCCTGACGGCCGACCACCAAAGCATGTTTGCCGAAGAAGTTGAATTTAGTGAGGAGATTGGCCCGGAATTGATCAACCACCCGGTCGGTTTTGCCGAGATGCCACGCGTATTGAGCGGTCGTCCCGTTGTTGATGTTATAGTCAATGCTTTCCAACGACCGGCGCTCCTGATCAAAGGTTTCCCGCTGTCCGGCGACCAGCAGGGTGACATTCTCTCCGATGCGTTGGACGACCTCGGCGCGGTAGGTTCTCGAATCGTAGTCAGTGTACGGATCGGGACCGCCGAAGTTCACGTTTCGCCCTTGCTGGAACGTGTCGGCGAACAAATTGATATTGCCGCCAGTGACCGGATCGATCTCGGTGCGACTCGTATCGGTCGGACCATTACCTTCGGTGCGGCGCTGGGTGGTGTTAAGATCAAGGATGACTTCCGTCGACCGGAAGGGGCGATAATCGAAAACGGCCCCGAGGAACTGGCGGCTGTCGTTATAAAACTCGCGCTCCGTCTCCTCTTCCGTCCATGAACCGAATACCCGGTAGCCAAGCTGGTTTCTCCCATCGACAGCCGTCCTCACGATGGGACCGGAGGCGTCGAAAGCCGCGCGCATGTAATTGTTCGTGCCGACCGACAGCGAGCCGAAGTAATAGGCCTTCGGTAGCGAGGTCTTCGTAATATTGTTGGTGATACCGCTGATCGCCCCCGTTCCGTACAAGAGGGAGCTCGGCCCCCCGGCGCGCTCGATGCGGCCGAGGCCGATGGTGTCGATCGAGACTTGGGTACGGAAGCCGTTGGTCAAGGTGGGCACAGGAAAGCCACGAACCTTCACATCGGTTTCGGAGTTGTTGATATTGTCCCCCTGTTCGATTCCACCCGAATTGAATCCTTGGACGATGGTATTATCGAGGACCGACGAGGTGTCGTATTGCAGAACTTCCCGGAAGGTCGTGGCGCCGAGATCGAGCATGAACTGCTCGGTATAAACATCGATGGCAAACGGGGTGTCCCGCAGCGGAGTATTGAGGAGGGTGCCCGTGATGGAATTCGTAGCGGTATAGCCTTTGTCCCGCGAGCTATCCACGCGGAATTCGCTCAGCACAATGGCTTCGTTGGTAGCAGGGGCAGGGCTGGACGCGGAGGGCGCGGCCTGGCCCAGGAGCCCGGCGGGCGTGAGGGCGATGCTACCTAGGAGCAGGTACCCGGAAAGTGAGAGGGGGTTGGTAGGATTCATGTTTAGCTGCTTGGTGGTGAACGGACTGGGCGCAGACGTACTGCGCGAGGTGGCTTGGAAGGGAGGGCCTTGGGGGATCAGGGAAGAGTCATGGGCACGGGAAAACCCACTGAAAAAATGACAGTGAAACGCGTTCCGAAAGCGCTGACGGGAATAGGGAGATACCTGTTGAGACGGAGCACCGCGCGATATGCCTTATGCTTTTTTTGAAAAAGCTCCGGATAGTTGCGGTCCGTATAGATCTGACGTAGAGATCGTCAGCGCAGCCCCATGCATGCGCTTTTCCGCGTCCCGCCCGGTCGCAGTTCTCGAAATGAAATCGACAATCCGCGCCGGTTGACTCACTCCAAACCCCTTAGAACCTTTGCGCGTACCCCATGCCGCCCCCACCCGCCTCTTGCGAGACTCCCCCCGATAATAACCAGGAACGCTGGTTCACCACGGAAGTGCAGGCGCATGAATCCTC
>CAYVDZ010000085.1:521-12089 GCA_964450575.1 uncultured Opitutus sp. | reverse complement strand
GGCCGCCACGTCGCTTTGCTGGCGGCCAATATCGGCATGGGCCTCGCCGGCTGGGGCTTCGGGACCCTCGTGGGCGGTCGCGAAATCGGCCTTGCGGCTTTCTTCTGTGGCATCACGCCCACCGCCATCGCTGCGCCGGTCATTATCAGTTTCTTGCGCGGGCGCGTGGAGTTTGTCGTTGCCGCGTTCCTGCTCACGAATCTCAGCATCGCCGCGCTTCTTCCGCTGCTTTTGCCCCTGGTACTCGGTCGCGCCACACCGGAAGCCTTTACCCAGGTTGCAGGCACGATCGCCGTCGTCGTATTCATTCCCATGCTGCTCGCGTGGATCGTGCGCCGGATCCATCCTCCAGCAGTACAGTGGCCCGCGCGGGTTCGGAATGTGTCGTTTGGAATGTGGATAGGCGCGATGTTCTTGATCACCGCCAATGCCTCGCGATTTCTCCGCGAACACTCTGAAATGCCCCAACTGCTGCTCGCGCAACTTGCCGGCGTTTCCCTGCTCATCTGCGTGGCGAACTTCGCTCTGGGCCGATGGATCGGCGGCAAGGAGTTCGCTCGCGAAGCCAGTCAGGCCCTGGGCCAGAAAAATACTGCGTTCACAATCTATCTGGCACTCGCGTACGCGAGCCCGGTCGTCGCCCTGGGGCCGACGTGCTATGTAATTTGGCATAATCTCTGGAACTCGTGGCAGCTGCACGTAGCCGGCCGCAAGCGCGCCAGCGAGGCGATCACGCCCCGGGTCTCTAACTAAATTGAAAAGTCGGAGCGGAGATTAGCGCGGTTCGGGCCAGGGGTAGTAGCTCCGCCTTTCTCTGATGCGCCGACGGGGCAATCTCGCCAGCAGGAGTGGGGCAATTTCCAGCCTCATTATAAGGTTGATATGCCTGTTCAGTCTGCACTGCAAAAGCACGCCACTTTCGCACGAATTTTTGCCACGACCCAGCCCCGTTGCTGTCGACAGTGAGTCCGCTTCGTGTGTTTAAGAACCCAAGTGCAGAAGGAGACCATGAACCCAAATAATCCAACCAACCCGTCGTCGCCGACGGAGGGAAAACAACCGACGAGTACCTTGGAAAAGTCGACTTCCGCTGTTGCTCAAACTACGCGGGACGCCACCAACAAGGTCAAGTCCGTCGCCAGCAACACGGTGTCGCGCGCCAAGGATGAAGCCGAACGTCTCGCTCGCGAAAAGAAACAGGAGGCGTCCGACCAGATCGGCAGCTATAGCTCTGCCATCCACGAATCCGCGCGGGCCTTTGAGGATAAGGATCCCAATATAGCGTGGTTCACCCACCGGGCAGCCGACCGACTCCAAGGTATCGCCGACTATATGCGTGACCGCGATTTTTCCGGCCTGCGTCGTGACTCCGAGGATCTCGCCCGCCGGCATCCCGTGAGCTTTTTCGGCGGCCTGTTTATCGCCGGCCTGGTCGTCGGAAATCTCGTCAAAGCTTCCCAGCGCGGGGCGATGGAGCGCGAAAATCGGGGCTCCGGCTCCTCCGCCACCGATTCGGACTGGATGAATCGCCCGGAGCCGCGCGGCAACACACCAGAACTTCCCAGGAGTTCCTCACCCATGCCGTCCACCTCGGCAGGCATTTAACTCGGAAAGTACAACGCCATGAACGAAGACCCAACCTCTCAATCCAACTCCATCCCCAATTTGCTGCGCGACCTGCGCGACGAGACCACCACGTTGTTTCGACAAGAGGTGGCGTTGGCCAGGACCGAGCTCAAAGATAATACATCGCGAATGGGCAATAACATCGCGAAACTTGCCGTTGGCGGTTTCGTCGCCTACGCGGGTGTCATTGTTTTATTGATCGGACTCGGTCATCTCACCGGGGTGCTGCTGGTTCGGGCCGGCCTCGATGTGGGGATCGCCGCCTGGCTCGCTCCAACCGCCGTCGGCCTGATCGTCGCGTTGATCGGCTGGATGATGATCGCCCGGGCCAAGCATGCCATGGCGAACACCGACCTCAAGCCCCACCAGACGATCGAGTCCCTGCGGACCAGCAAAGAGTGGGCCCAAAGTAAACTTCATCAATCCTCATGAACCAATCCCGTCAAAGCGACACCGAGGCCCTCCGCTCCGACATCGATCAAACCCGTAACAAAATGGATGATACGATCGAGGCGCTCGGGAGCCGTTTCCAACCGCGCCACTTGCTGGACGAGTTGCTGGGGCTCTTCCGCCGCCATGAAGGCGAAGCTCAAGACAAGTTCACCCAAGTTCGCCAATCCATCAGCCACTCTTCCGAAGCCGCCATGCACACCGTCGTCGATACCATTAAAAAGAATCCCCTCCCTCTCCTCGTTATTGGCGCTGGCGTGGGCTGGATGATTTACTCGAGCCGTCAATCCAACGCCAAGGATTATGATTATGATTATGATGATTATAGCTACGATCCTGACGCGCATATCGACCGGCCTTTG
The DNA here is from genome assembly GCA_964450575.1 of uncultured Opitutus sp. Lineage (GTDB taxonomy): Bacteria > Verrucomicrobiota > Verrucomicrobiia > Opitutales > Opitutaceae > ER46. The sequence continues at coordinate 9,651 of CAYVDZ010000085.1, read as the reverse complement.
GAGTATCCTGGCGGTTTGGGCAGTTCGGCCGGCGGATGGCGGGAGGACGCGGAATCGAAGTACGGCCAAATGAAAGAAGGCGTGGCCAGCAAGCTCTCTCATGCCACGGATGAGGCCCGCCACAAAATGGAAGATCTCCGTCACGCCGCCGGGGACAAGCTCGAGTCCGCGCGACATCGCGCGAGCGAACTGGGCGATCGCGTGAAGGATCGCACCAGCGAGGCGTACTCGCGTACGCGTGACCGCGTCGTGGATACGGCTGAACAACATCCGCTGGAACTCGGGTTGGTTTGCCTGGCGGCAGGTTTGGTGGCCGGCCTTCTCATCCCGACGGCCGAAGCCGTGAATCGCACCGTCGGCGGCAAAGCCGATCGTCTCCGTGACCGCACCCGCGAAGCCGGACACGACATGCTCGAGAAGGGCAAACGGGTCGCCGACGCCGCCGTTTCCGCTGTGAAGGAAGAAGCCGAAGCCCAAGGGCTCACGCCCGATCACCTCCGCGAAAAAGCCGCCGCCGTGGCCGACCGTGGAAGCGAAGCCGGCAAACAAACCGCGCGGGAGGAAGGCTTCAGCAGCTCATCGCACTCCAGTTCCGGGACCAAGCCCGAAGGCAGTTCTTCGAGTGCGCCGGGTTCCTCGCCAAACGACCCTACCGTCGCGCGGCCGGCGGTTTAATCCGTCGCGACTCCGTGGGAGGGATCGTCACGCTCCGCCGCCCAAAGGCCCGGGGGCCGCTCGCGAGGGCGGCTTCCGTGGTCCCCGGGACAGCGGGACTCCTCCCAGCCGCGCGTCCTCCTCCCGGTTCCACTGGTCCTCCGAATCGCCCGCGATTATTCGAGCCAATCCGCCCTCATCCTCCGCTATGAAGTCGTCCCACACCGGGAAACCCTCCGCCGACCAACGCGACCTCCCGCATGAACAAGACCGGGGCCGGAGCGCGGAAAAGCCGACCGACGTTTCAAAACAAGGTTGGCTCGATGTTCTCTCGCGCACCAAACGGCAGCTAACTGAGGACAATCTCAGCGTCATCGCTGCCGGGGTGGCATTTTATGGGTTCGTCGCTGTCGTGCCCGCGATCGCTGTGATGGTGGCGTTCTACGGTTTGATTGCCAACCCGTCACAAGTCGCAGAGCACGTCACGGCGTTAACCGACGTGCTCCCCAGCGAAGTCGTGCCCCTGCTCGAAGAGCAAATGGTACGGATCGCCAGTGACTCCACCACCGCCGGAATTGGAGCCATCGTTGGTGTTCTCATTGCGCTATACAGTAGCACCAACGCGACCAAGGCGTTGATCACCGGCATGAATATAGCCTATGGAGAAAAGGAAAAGCGGGGGTTCTTTAAACTTACCGCTGTCGCCATCGGGCTGACCCTGGCGGCAATCGTGAGTGTGATTCTCGCGGTGGGTCTGGTCGCCATTCTGCCAACCATCTTGGGATACCTCAACCTTTCGGGCGGCGCGGCTACGCTGTTGAACATCCTCCGGTGGCCTTTGGTGGTCGGGGGGTTCATGGCGGCGCTTGCCGTCGTCTACCGTTACGGTCCTTCGCGCGATGAAGCCAAATGGCGCTGGATCAGCCCAGGGGCCCTCGTGGCGGGAACGCTATGGTTGATCGGTTCCGCGCTGTTCTCGCTCTATGTCTCAAAGGCCGGAACCTATGGTCAGGTTTACGGCCCGTTGGGCGCGGTGGTCGTATTCCTGATGTGGCTGTTCTTGACCGCCTTCGTGGTCTTGATCGGGGCGGAACTCAACTCCGAGCTCGAACGGCAAACAGTCAAGGACACCACCGAGGGCAAAGCCGAGCCCATGGGCGATCGCGAGGCGCACGCCGCCGATACCGTGGGCCCTCCGCGCGAAAAACTCCCGGAGCCGGAAAAAACGTAACCACGCCGTGATCTCCTGACGCGGTTGCCAACGAAACCGGGGCGGACTTTGAGTCGCCCCTTTTTTTGCGTCATCACCTTCCAGGCCGGTGATGCCCGCGGAGCAATGTCACGCGTCCCGATTACTTCACCAACGCCTGATACACCAGGACCTTGAAACGCTGGTTCAAATCCAGCCCGCCGGTCGGCCGCAGCTGGGTCATGAAGAACGCCACCATGCGTTCCTTCGGATCCACGATATATTGTGGATAATACGCGCTGCCCCATCCGTAGGCACCCAGGGTCCCAAGTTCGCTCTGAAACTCGGGATCGTCGTTCACCCAAAAGCCCAAGCCAAACCCACTCGCGTCGCGGCGATATTTGTCGCCCAGGTGATTTCCACGCATGTGCTCCACGGCTTTCCGACTGAGCAGTCGCACCCCGTCGAGTTCGCCGTCGTTGAGGAACATTTGCAGCAAGCGCGCGTAGTCATTCACCGTGCAGAGCAAGCCCGCGCCGCCCGAGAAACATTTCCGCGGGCCGTAAACATAGTCACTCTTCTCCGCGGTCTCCTGCAGTTTCAACTGTCCGCTTTCCCAACCGTAGACATTCGCCAGCCGCGCCGACTTCTCCGGTGGAAGAAAGAAGCAGGTGTCGACCATCCGCAGCGGACGGAAGATGCGCTCCTCGAAGAACCGGTCGAGCGCCATCCCGGACACCACTTCCACCAGATAACCGAGCACATCAGTGGCGTATCCATATTGCCATGACTCGCCGGGATGCCCGTGCAGCGGCAACGTTGCCAGGCGGTTGATGGCGTCGCCAATCGTCTCGTCCTTGTCGGCAAAGTACCAGCCGTGGAGCTTCGCCGCTTTATAGCGGGCCACCGCCGGACCGTCTCCGTACGTCAGCCCTGCGGAATGGGTGAGTAAATCACGGATCTGGATCGGGCGCTTCACGGGTTCGGTCGCGTAGGCCTCGCCGGTAACGGCCGGGTTTTCAACCGAAGGCTTCACCGCCACCACCTGGTCCTTAAACGCAGGCAGGTATTTCGAAATCGGGTCGCGGAGCATGAAGCGCCCTTCTTCATACAGCATCATCACAGCGAGGCTCGTCACCGCCTTGCTCATGGACGCAATGCGGAAGATGGCATCAGGGGCCATCGGACGTGCCGCCTCGATGTCCTGCATGCCATAGGTGCGCAGATGCGCCGTCTGCCCATCCCGCGCGATGAACATGATTCCACCGGCTAGCTGCTTCCGATCGACATGATCCTGGATCACCGCATCAAGCCGCTGCAGCCGGACGGGATCAAAACCCAGGGCCGCCGCATCCGCCGCCCAAAGCAACCCCGAAGCCAACCAGGCAAGTGCGGCACACCCCACGCCACGCCGTATCCACGAGGACAAAAGCAGGTTCATGCTCGCCATCGAAAGCCCACGCCGTCCGAAGGTCACGCGTCTTCTGCGTCTCCGACGCTTTCGGCCTGGCGTTCTTTAACAGATGACCGCGTTACCGGGTTGTGCCAATTGCGAGATCGGTCGATCACCTCATGGTTGGTTTACCGTAACCGTATCCGCCGCTTCCCTTCCTGCAAAAACCCGCCACAACTTCCGCTGTAACCGGTCGTCATTATCCGTATGCGCTCACGTCCGCCGCTCTTTTTGCTGATCCTTGGCCTAATCGCCGGCGGCGCGGCCCTGCTGCTCTGGCTGTGGCAGAAGGGCGACCAATCCGAACAGATCCACGACCTCCCCGTTCTTTCCCGGACCCCCGCTCCGCTTCCGCCGAACCGCGCCGTTCCGTCGACGCCCCCCACCGCTGCTCCCCTCAGCCCCGCCATGCGCTCATGGCTCGATGCCCTCGCGCAAGCCATTCGCCGCGGCGAAGCGCGTGAAGGCGAAGCACTGCTCTCCTTCAAAGACGAAGCCGCTTTGCAGCGCTTTCTCCAACGCGCCCGCGAGAAGGGCCTTACCGTCCTCGCCCAGTCTGGCCCACTCCGCACCGTCCGCGTCCGCTCCAATAACCTGCGTTCACTACAAGGCGAACTCATCGAACACGCCGCCGACTACGAATCCGTTTCCGCCAATAGTCTCTTCGGCGTGCCGCAACCGCCGGCTCAGCAAGACCGGGCGGAACTCAACCAGATCCCTTTTGGCAACGAAACACTGGCCTACCTGGGCACGGCAGTTGATCGCACGAGCTGGGGCCGGGGCGTTACCATTGCCGTTCTCGACACCGGCGTCGGCGCTGATCCAACGTTCAGCGCCGGCCAAGTCCGCACCCTCGATCTCGGCCTCGGCCTCACGCCCGGTCGCGGCGCCGATGACGGACATGGCACCAGCGTCGCGGCGCTCGCGGCGGGAATGTCGGCCGACGCCGCCGGCGTGGCCCCGGCCGCCACGCTCCTTAGTATCCGGGTGACGGACACAAACGGCCTCAGCGATCTTTTCACGCTCTCGCAGGGAATTGTCGCGGCGGTGGATGCCGGCGCCCGGATCATCAACGTCAGCCTCGGCGGTTACGCCACGGGCACGATGCTCAATGCGGCGATTGGTTACGCCACGCAACAGGGCGCCGTCATCGTCGCCGCCGCGGGCAACGACCAGGCGGCCCAGCTCGCCTGGCCCGCCGCCGATCCACGCGTCGTTTCGGTTGGCGCCATTGACCGGGCCGAACAGCAGGTCACTTTTTCCAATGCCGGCGAACAACTCCAGTTTACGGCCCCGGGCTATGGCGTCCAAACCGCCTGGCTGGATGGCCAGCGCGCCTATGTTAACGGCACCTCCGCCAGTGCCCCCCTGGTTTCCGGCGCGATCGCCGCCCTCATTTCACAGAACCCCAACCTCAGTCCGGCTCAAGCCGTCAATCTGCTCGCGCAAACCGCCAACGACGGCGGCGCTCCCGGCACCGATCCCGCCTATGGCCGCGGTATCATAAATCTCGGTACGGCCATGAACAGCGGGAATCCCGGCTATGTAGATACCGCGGTTTCGAGCCATTACTACGACAGTGGAAATCAACAGATGCAATTCGTCGTCCAGAACCGCAGTGGTCGCGCGCTCACCGGGACGTCGCTCGCCATCGCAGCGGGCACCGTTCGCACAACTCAAACCTTGCCCACCCTCGCGCCCGGTGAAACCTACATTGCCAAGGTGGCCGTCAATCCACTCACGCTGAACATGGCCGGGAGCATCACCTATACAACGCAGCTCACCAATCCGCTCGGCGTGATCGATCAAGTCCCCGGCAACAACCGGAAATCGACCACGCTCAGCCCGCCAAAACCGTGATAAGGGATGGGGAACACCCGGGGCAATGTCCCAAACCATGAAACAAACGATTGGCGCAATCTCAATTCTGGTCCGCGACTATGATGAAGCGATCCGCTATTATACCGGCACCCTTGGCTTCGAACTGATCGAAGACACTCCCCTCGGCGACCGCGGAAAACGCTGGGTTCTCGTCGCACCCGTCGGCGCCTCCGAATGCCGGTTGCTTCTCGCACAAGCCGTGAAACCGACAGAACAAGCCGCGGTGGGAAACCAATCCGCAGGCCGGGTTTTCCTGTTTCTCCACACGGATGACTTTTGGCGGGATTACCATACGTTCACCACTCGCAGCGTACACTTTATCGGGCAACCAAGGGAAGAGGATTACGGCACCGTCGCGGTCTTTATGGATTTCTATGGCAATCGCTGGGACCTGCTGGAGTTGAGGACACGAACGTGAGCGACGCGTTTCGGATCGGATTATATTATATTATCTCCTCTCGAAAGCATGAAGCCGCCGCGCCCACGTTTCAGCATACTCCTCATCGCAAGCCTGCTCTCATTCAGCGGTTGTACCGAACGAGGACCACTCTCGGTCGACCCAAGGATCGCGACGCGCGAGGTCACCGAGCATCTCCCTCAAGGCGCCTCAGCGGCCCGAGCGAAGGCGTTCCTCAGCAGCCGCGGATTTCAGTTGTCCTCGCTGAACCCCGAAGCAGCCGCCACCCGGCTGATCATCGGCACCTATTCCACGAAGAGCCATACCTGGCAGGTCGGTTTGATTATCTTAAACGGGAAAGTCGCCGCCCGCACCGTGACTGTGCTCGACACAAGTGGTGAGCCCCGGCCCAACCCGTGAGACCGAGCTGTGGTGCGAAGCGAGGTCTCCACTGCGATCTCGATTGTCGCTCCACCCGGATAGCTGCGCTTCGTACGCCACATGTACTCGCCCGTCTTCCCATTATAAGCATCAAATTTGTACGTATCACGGCTGACACTAATCCGGCCGGGATCCTTCCCTCCGTCGGGCCACTTCACGACGAAGTCATAGACCCGTCTGCATCCAGATCGCCGATACCGACGGCAGAGAGGCTCGTCACCTCGGGTTTGAGCTTGAGCGCACGATAGTTTGCGACGGCTCCACCCGGCACGCCCACCACCGGGGACAATTCAAGTTCGCGACCATTCACCACCGCGCGAGCGGCCCAAGTGACCTCGTGTGTTCCCGGAGAGAACGAATCGATATAATCGGTTGTCCGAATAAGCGGAATGCGATTAAGCCGCGTCGTGACGCCGCCGGCCGTCCGATACACATTGAAGGCGATGTCGACCGGATCGCTTTTCAATAATCGCCAGCTGACGTACACTGTCTGATCATCCGTCAGCCGCGTGACCACGCCGCGGTCGAGTTTCTCTTCGATTCGCTCCTTTGCCCAGCCGAGTGATGCGCCCTCTTTATACAGCGGATTGACCGAGTAGAAATTAAGATTGGGCGGAATCTCTTCCGGCGACAGTGCCCGCAAGCTGGTGTCGTTATCACGTGTCGGCGTGGTGGCGAACTGCGCCGGGGCGATGCCGGACGGCGCGGAACCAGGCGGCGACGGAAGCGAGGGTTTCGCCAGGACAGTGCTCGCGAGCAGCAAGGAAAACAGGGGGAAACATTTCATACGGGAAAGGGGTTGGCCAGGAGCGGGCGAGAGAGGGAATGAAAACTCGGTCCGCAGCAAACTCCCAACGCTCACCGTCATCAAAGCTTTGTGGGTCTTTTACCGTCGGACAGTTCGGCCGAGCTGGCAGCCCGCAAAACCCCACCGCAGCACGGCGGGGTACTCTGTCAGAAATCTTAACCCTGGCTTACGCGACGCTCTTCTTTTTCCCTTCGTGTTCGGGTCAGCCTTATTGGCACCGTTTGATGGGGCTTTCTTGGAATCGCGGACGCAAGAATGAGAAAACTGAAAACGCGTGAGCGCATGGCGACTTGGGGAGGGGCTAACGTAGCGGAGCAAGCGGGTACGCGGAAAACGGAGAAACGAACCTACCCAAAACAAGCAGCCGCACGCGAGGGCGCGACCAGGCTCATGGTCGTTTCGCGAAGCCCCATCCTCGGCAAAGGCAACGTGGATGCGGAAGACTCGGCCAGCGATCTGGATATTTTTGTTTCCCCGGCGAACGCTTGGGAGCAATCTCGGATTACCCCACTTATGAATTCCCATCATTCGCTGCACCGCGTTGCGTTCGCGGCGTGCTGCCTGTTTCTGTTTGCCAGTCGCGCCCAGGCGGCCGCTCCCAAAAAGCCCAACGTCCTTTTCATTGCCATCGACGATCTCCGCGACTGGGTCGGTTATTTCGGCCGCAATCCCCAGGCAAAAACGCCCAATATCGATCGTCTTTCGAAAATGGGCGTGTCCTTCACGCGCGCTTATTGCGCGTCGCCGTCCTGCAACCCCTCACGGGCCGCGCTCATGTCCGGGCTGCGTCCCTCCACGAGTGGAGTCTACGAAAACAATATCGATTTTCGCCCGCACATCAGCGCCGACAAACCGCTGACGACCGCGTTTCGAAACGCGGGTTATTACGTGCACGGCGCCGGCAAGATTTATCACGAAGCGTACCGCCGACCCGCAGAATGGGATCATTATCTCGAGAATTCCGGCGGCAATCCCAAGGTGCCCGCGGGGCAGAGCGATGGCGTGGGCGGAATCAAGTTCGCTGCGCTTGATTGCAAGGACGAGGACATCAGCGACTGGAACATCACCAACTACGGCATCGAATCCCTCGGTCGGAAACACGACAAGCCCTTCTTCCTGGCGGTCGGACTGCACAAACCACACATGCCGTGGAATGTGCCGAAGAAATACTTCGATCAATTTCCGCTGGAGAGTATAAAGCTGCCGCCTCATCTTGAGAACGACCTCGATGATATTCCCGCGGCCGGCCAACGCATGGCGCGTCCGGAAGGCGATCACGCCGCGATGGTACAGTCCGGTCGCTGGAAGGAGGCCGTGCAGGCGTATCTCGCGACCATCGCCTATACTGATATGAATATAGGCCGGCTGCTCGATGCCTTGGAAAAGTCCCCTCACCGCGACAACACAATCGTCGTTTTCTGGGGCGATCACGGCTGGCACCTCGGCGAGAAAAGCCACTGGCGCAAATTCGCGCTCTGGGAGGAGGCCACGCGCGCGCCGCTGATCTGGGTCGTGCCGGGTGTGACCAAGCCTGGTGTGATTTGCGATCGCCCGGTCGACTTCATGAGCATCTACCCCACGCTCACCGCCCTCTGCGGCATCGCGACCCCAAGCCATGTCGAGGGCTCCAACATTCGCCCCCTGCTGGCCGACGCCCGCGCCAACTGGACCACGCCCGCCGTGATGACGTATCGATTTAACAACCACAGCGCGCGCACGAACGAATGGCGCTATATTCGATATGAAAACGGCGATGAAGAACTCTACGACGAACGCAAGGACCCGAATGAGTATGTTAACCTCGCCAACCAACCCGAGTTCGCCGGCCGGAAGGCCGAGCTCGCGAAATTCCTGCCGACCACAAACGTCCCGGATCCGGGCAGCGGTCCCGCGCGCAAATCCGGCAGGAATGCGGACAAGCAGGAGAATAAGAAGAAGGCGCGGTAAGGGCCAGGAACGCCGCTGCCTTTGGGGACGTCGGATGACAGACAGGAATGTCTGTCTTACTGAGAGTGATACAAGCATTCCTGCCTGTTCCGTTTGCCCGGGCAGACAGGAATGCCCGTCTTACCTCAGCCCTCAGCCCTCCAAGGCATTCCAGCGGGCATACGCCACCGGGAGCTCAGTTTCAATTTCCTGCAGACGCGCGGTCGCTTTCGAAACCTCCGCTCCTCCGTTCTTGAAGAAAGCGGGATTCGCCAGCGTTTCCGTCAGCTTCACCTGTTCAGCTTCCAGCGCTTCAATCTTCTTGGGCAACGCGTCGAGTTCCGCGCGTTCCTTATTATTTAGCGTCCGCACCTTCTTGGG
>CAYVDZ010000085.1:0-511 GCA_964450575.1 uncultured Opitutus sp. | reverse complement strand
CCCCGCTGGCGCCGTTGCGGACCTCGCGTTTCGCCGTTTCGACCGCAGCCGCGGCCGCAGCCGCTTTGGCGGCGCGCTCCTTTTGCCAGTCATCATAGCCGCCCACATATTCCACGATCCGGCCGTCGCCTTCGAAGACCAGCAAGCTGGTGCTCACTTCATTGAGAAACGCGCGATCGTGGCTCACCAACAACACCGTGCCGCCAAATTCGACGACCAAGTCCTCGAGCAATTCCAAAGTCTCCGCATCCAAATCGTTGGTCGGTTCATCCAGCACCAGGACGTTTGCCGGCTTGGTAAACAGGCGCGCCAACAATAACCGATTTCGCTCTCCGCCCGAGAGCGCCTTGATCGGCGTGCGGGCGCGCGTCGGATCAAAGAGAAAGTCTTCCAGATACGAGATCACGTGGCGCGTTCGTCCGTTGATGGTGACGGTCGCATTGCCGTCGGCGACGGCGTCCTGCACGCGCATCGTTTCATCGAGCTGCGCCCTTAGCTGATCGAAATATAC
>CAYVDZ010000084.1:0-12146 GCA_964450575.1 uncultured Opitutus sp. | reverse complement strand
GATTACACGCCCCCGGATATCGTTCGCACCGATCCGGAAGCCGCGCGCGCCTTGCTCGCCGAGGCCGGCTTTCCGGGCGGCAAGGGACTGCCTCCGTTCGAGATTCTCTTCAACACTTCCGGCAATCACCGATTGCTGGCGGAGGCGATTCAGGAAATGTGGCGACGGGAACTGGGAGTCGAAGTCCGCCTCGTAAACCAGGAATTCAAAGTCGTCCTCGCCGAACGCCGCGCCGGCCGTTTCCAAATTCTGCTCTCCGATTGGGTCGGCGATTACCTCGATGCGACGACCTTTCTCGATCTCTGGCGAAGCGACAGCGGCAACAATCACACCGGTTGGGCCAACGCTGAATACGATGCCCTGCTCTTTGCCGCCGCCCGCAATCCCGACATCACCGCCCGCGCCGCTCAACTCCAGCGCGCCGAGACGATCATGTTGAACGCCGCCCCCGCGGCTCCAATCTACTTCAACACGCATGTCTTCCTGCTGCACCCGGCAGTGAAGGGCTGGCACCCGACGCTCCTCGATCACCACCCGTATAAACACGTGTGGCTCGAACCCTGACCCGATCCGCATGAATCCGCTCGTCACGAAAGCAGCCGCGAAACCAGGCCGGTTTCGGCCGTTTGCACTCGCGATCAGCCTGGCTTCGGCCGGCCTGATCCTGATCTCGGCGGCTCTTTCCGGCTGCGCGAAAGAACCCGCGCCAGCCGGGGCGCAAACTGCTGCGTCCGGCCATGTGCTGCGACTGAGTCAGCGCAATGAACCCGGAAATCTCGATCCCGCGACCGCCACCTTGCCCGACGAATTCGCCGTGCTGCGCGCCCTCAGCGAAGGGCTGCTGATTCCGGGGCCGAATGGGTCCGCGCCCCGCCCCGGCGCCGCCGAGTCCTTCACCATTTCCCCCGACGGACTCACCTACACGTTTCGCCTTCGTCCGGCGCGTTGGTCGAATGGCGAAGCGGTCACGGCTCAGCACTTCGTCGACGCCTACCAGCGCGCGCGTTTTTCACCGGATAGAATACACTGGCCTTGGGCGCCGCGGTTTCCGTATTACGTCGCCAGCGGCCCCTGGCTGCCGGTGCATGTGCCGACGGTGGTGAAGCACGGTCGCAAATGGACAGAGCCCGGAAATTTCGTCGGCAACGGCCCGTTTGTCCTCACGGAATGGCGGCCGCAACAACGCCTCGTGATGCGCAAGAACCCCCACTGGTACGGCGCCGCGGGCGTGAAGCTCGCGGAGATTCAGTTCATCCGTTTCGACAGTGGGGATGCCGAGGAACGCGCCTTTCGCACCGGCCAGGTGGACGTCACGATGGCGGTCCCCGAAAACAAAGTCCCGGTTTACGCCCGCGAGCAGCCGGACGCGTTGCACCGCGCTTCGATGATCGAGACGCGTTATTTGAGTTTTAACACGCAGCGCGCGCCGCTCACCGACCCACGCGTGCGCCGGGCTCTAGCCCTCGCCATCAACGCTCCCAGGATTGCGGCGCGCGTCACCCGCGGCGGCCAGCATGCCGCCACGCGCCTGCTGCCTCCCGCGCTGCGCGCTTCGCCGGCTTCGACTCCGCTCGAGCATGAATTCCGCTACGACCCGGACGCGGCGCGAAAACTTCTCGCCGAAGCGGGATTGACGGGCGCCACATTTCCCAAACTCGAGCTCAGCGCCTGGTCGAATACGCCGGTCCTGGAAGCCGTGCAGGCCATGTGGAAACAGGAACTCGGGATCGACGTCGCGATCGTCGTGCGCGATGCGCGCGTCCATCTGAGTTCCCTCGCGCAAGGTGATTACGACATCGGTTTCATCACCGCGATTCCCGACGTGGCAGATCCCGCCAACCTGCTGGCGGACTTCATTACCGGCGCGCCGGAAAATTATCCGCAATGGTCCGACGCGGCGTTCGATCGCGCGTATACCCACGCGATGTCGCTGGCCGCTGAACCCGCGCGCAGCAACGGACTGGAACGCGCCGAAAACCGACTGCTGGAGGCGGCGCCGGTCGCTCCCTTATATTTCAATACCAAGGTGTGGCTTATGTCCCCCCGGGTGCGCGGCTGGATGGAGGACGGGCTTTGGTCCCGGACGTATCACGAGATTTACCTCTCCGACGAGTAAGCCGGGCCGGAGCTCGGGACGCCCTAGGAACTGCCCGCCGGCGCAGGCTGAGCTGCAGAGTGCGCTTTCCCGCTCATCACTGATTTGAACTGATTTTCGCCAATTTCCTCTCAGTCTTCCTCCAGACCGCGCACTCTTGCCTGGCCTTGGCTTGCAGATCGATCGCCCCGACATTCCTTTCTCCCATGCTTCGACCTTCGCTCCTCCTGATCACTTCGTTCGTCGCGTTCGGATTAACCGTTGGTTGTGGCCAGAAGAGCCCAGGCGCGGGCGGCTCCGGAACCGGCGCCAAGGTGCTTCAATTTGGCAACGGCACGGAGCCCCAGGACCTTGATCCCCAGATTGTCACGGGCGTCCCCGAAAGCAAAATCATCAACGCGCTGTTCGAAGGACTGGTCGCCGAAGGCCCTGGCGGCAGTGACACCGTCGGCGGGGTTGCCGAACGCTGGGATATCTCGCCGGATGGCAAGACCTATACTTTTCACCTCCGCCCGGCGGCGAAGTGGTCCAACGGCGACCCGATGACCGCGACCGATTTCGTTCGCTCGTATCAGCGAATCCTTACGCCTTCGCTGGCGGCCGAGTATGCCTATAAGCTTCACCACGTGGTCGGCGCGGAAGCGTTCAACAAGGGCGAATTGAAGGACTTCTCCAAGGTGGGGATTCGGGCGTTGGACGACCACACGCTTGAGATTCAGCTGAATAATCCGACGCCGTTTCTGATTGAGGCGATGAAACACTCTTCCTGGTTTCCCGTGCACCTGCCCACGGTTGAGAAACACGGGGGCGCCACCCGCAAAGGCTCGGCCTGGACCCGGGCGGAAAATATCGTCGGCAATGGTCCCTTCATCCTAAAGGAGTGGCGGCCGAATCAGAAGATCGTGGTCACGCGTTCGCCGACGTATTGGGATCGTGATACGGTCAAACTCGACGCAATCCACTTTCACCCGGTGGAGAGCATGGACACGGAAGAGCGCATGTTCCGCACGGGGCAGTTGCACAAAACCAACGAGCTTCCGGTCGCCAAGATCGATGTCTACAAGCGTGATTTCCCGGCATCATACCGGCAGGATCCGTACTACGGCGTTTATTTCTATCGCTTCAATGTCACCAAGCCCCCGTTGAATGACAAACGCGTGCGTCGCGCCCTGACCCTCGCCATCGATCGCGAAGCCATCGTGCGCAACGTCACCCGCGGCGGCCAGATTCCCGCTCTCAACTTCGTTCCGCCGTCGGAGCGCTACACGTCGCCGGTCCGCATCAAAGGCGACCTCGACGAGGCCAAGCGGTTACTCGCCGAAGCCGGATTTCCGGAAGGCCGCGGATTTCCTCAGGTCAACCTGCTCTACAACACGTCGGAAAATCACCGCGCCATTGCCGAGGCGCTTCAACAGATGTGGCGCCGCAATCTCGGCATCAACATCGGCCTGGCGAACCAGGAATGGAAAGTGTACTTGGATGCGATGGACGTACTCGCGTACGACATCGCCCGCGCGGGCTGGATCGCGGATTATCCGGATCCCAATACCTTCATGGACATGTGGGTCACGGGCGGAGGCAACAACGACACCGGTTGGTCGAACGCCGAGTACGAACGACTGCTGGCGAAATCCTACGCGGCGCCTGATGAAGCAGCACGCATGGACCTCTATCGGCAGATGGAGGAAATCCTGATGGATGAGCTGCCCATCCTGCCGCTTTATTTCTACACGCGCGTCTACGCCTTGGATCCGAAGGTCAAATGGGTGCCCAACGTGCTCGACAACCGGAACTGGAAATTCGTCGATATCGCGCCCTGACCGATCGCCGAGGCCCATGGCCACTCCCGACCGCCGCCACCCGGGAACACCCGGCGGCCCCCCCTATCCTTTCCACGAATCTTCGGGTTAACCCTTGTCTGACTCCCCGGTTCTGCCATCTGACACCTGTCCCTCATGCTGCGCTTTATCACGTCGCGTTTTCTGCAGTCGCTCGTTGCCCTGTTTCTCGTCATCTCCGCGACGTTCTTCATGGTCCGCTTCGTGCCCGGTGGTCCCTTTACCGCGGAAAAAGCCGTGACGCCGGAAATCCTCCGCAACCTCGAGGCGCACTACGGCTTGGACAAGCCTCTCTGGCGCCAGTACCTCGATTATCTGGGGAGCTTGGCGCAAGGCGATCTTGGGCCGTCGTTCAAATATCCCAATCGTACCGTCAACGAGATCCTGCTGGATAAGCTCCCCGTATCCGCCGAACTTGGACTCCTGTCGCTGGGGGTCGCTCTCGTCCTCGGCATCACGCTGGGCACGATCGCCGCGGTTCGACGCAACTCGTGGGCGGACTATATGGCGTCGTCTTTCGGCATGATCGGCATCTCCGTGCCCACGTTCGTCGTGGGCCCGTTGCTCGTGCTCGTCGCGGCGATTCACCTGGGCTGGTTCAACGCGTCGGGCTGGTACACGCCAATGGATCGTGTCCTCCCGGCACTGGTCCTGGGCATTGCCTACGCCGCTCCGATCTCGCGCCTCACGCGTGGCGGCATGCTGGAAGTTCTGCACCAGGACTTCATCCGCACGGCGCGCGCGAAAGGTGCTTCGGAGTTTCGCGTGGTCACACGGCATGCGTTGCGGGGCGGACTGCTTCCGGTGGTGTCGTATCTCGGACCGGCCGTCGCCGGCATTCTCACGGGCTCATTCGTGATCGAAACCATATTCCAAATTCCAGGAATCGGGCGGGAGTTCGTGAACAGCGCTTTCAATCGCGATTACACCTTGGTGCTGGGAACCGTGATTCTGTATGCGGTGCTGATCATGGCGCTCAACCTCGTGGTCGATGTCGTCCAAGCTTGGATGAATCCCAAGGTGCGTCTCGACGCCTGAACGCCCGCGACCCATGAACGCCGCTTCCTCGCCCAACCCACCCCTCGACGCGCGCGCCACGCCGCTGGCCGAACCGTTGGAAAAAGGAAACTCCCTCTGGCACGACGCCTGGTTGCGACTGCGCAAAAACAAGCTCGCCTACTTCGGACTGTGGACGGTCGGCATCATCACGATCGCCTGCGTCGTCGGACCGTTTCTTTCCCCTTACGGCTACGAAGAACAGGACCTTGATCTGGGCGCGGCCGGCCCCAACGCGAAACACTGGCTTGGCACCGATACGCTCGGGCGCGATCTGCTGGTGCGCTTGCTGTTCGGCGGCCGCGTCTCCCTCGCAGTCGGGCTCGCCGCGACGTTCGTCGCCCTGACCATTGGCGTTGTCTACGGCGCCGTCGCGGGATTTTTCGGCGGGAAGCGGGATGCGTTCATGATGCGCGCCGTCGACATCATGTATTCGCTGCCTTTCCCGATCTTCGTGATTCTGCTCATGGTCTTCTTCGGACGGAATATCATTCTGCTCTTCGTGGCCATCGGCGCCGTCGAGTGGCTGACCATGGCGCGCATCGTTCGAAGCCAGGTGATGGCCGTGAAGAAAATGGAGTTTATCGAAGCCGCCCGCTCACTCGGCTTCGGCCGCCGGCGGATCATCTTCCGCCATATACTGCCAAACATCCTCGGACCCATCATTGTATATACCACGTTGACCATTCCGGCCGTGATGCTGCTCGAGGCGTTTCTCAGTTTCCTTGGTCTCGGCGTGCAACCACCCATGAGTTCATGGGGCGTGTTGATCAAGGATGGTGCGGAAAAAATGGAGGAGTTCTGGTGGCTGCTCGTCTTTCCCGGGTTCACCTTTTCGCTCACTCTGTTCTCACTCAACTTTCTCGGCGACGGCCTGCGCGACGCGCTGGATGTCCGGTCATCGAAGGACTGAGCAGAGCCCTCGTTCCCGCGTCGACGATGGTCGAGCGGGTTCGCTGCGAGCTGAATGGGACTGCGGGGAAACAAGGGTCGATTCCCGTCCACAAAAAAAGCCGGACCAAGGTCCGGCTTTCGCTTGAGTCGAATCTAACGCGTATCCGTTTTTCGATTACTTCCGGGAGGACTGTCCGCTCTCGCTTTCCTTGAGCTTCGAAGCGAGCTCGCTGCGGCTGATCTCGAGCTTGAGCTCCTGTTTCTTACTATCGTACCGGAGGCTCGAGGCGGGAATCACGGCGAGGTCATCACCCTCAAGGCCGACGGCGTCGTCGAGTTCGACGTACAGCTGCACCTGTTCCTGCCCCATCATGCCCATCGTGGAGCGTCCCGTCATACCGCCGGCACCGATGGTGGCGCCGGCACTCGGGCTCGAGCCAGTCGTGGCAGCCACTTGACTGCTGGACTCGTCATGGAGCACCGAACTCAGCCCGATGTCCTTAATTTCTCCGATCTTCTGGCCATCGCGATCCACGATCTTTTTTCCCTTCAGGTTTCCGGCAGTCCGTTTCTCCTCTTTCAGCTTGTTTTCTGTGATCCGCTTGAAGTCCTGGCCCATGGCTTGAGAGCCCATGTGGTGAGCAGATGAGGTCGAGGCTGAAGTCGAAGAAGGGTACTGTCGGGATGTTTCCGTCGTAGATCCGGACTGCTGACGGGCCGAGCTTGAGCTGGAGCCAGTGGTGCCGGTCGTGCCCGACGGATCGGGATACTGCCGGGAGGTGCCGGTGGTGCCACTTGTTCCGGTTGTGCCGGTTGTTCCCGTTTTGCCGGACGTGCCGGGCGAGCTTGTCTGAGCAAATGCTCCCATCGGAAGGAGCAAGGACAAGGCCGCGAGCACTGACATGTATTTTTTGTTCTTCATGAGGTTATGTGGTTCAATTCTGAGCGCTGGGGTGCAGGGTATAAAATAACCTTCCGGCGATTAGCCGGACCCCTTCCGCGTCTGCACTATAGCGCACAGGGAATGACATTCCATAGGGGAACGACTGAACTGGGACCAAGGCGGCAGCGCATGCGCCCGCCGAAAAAATCAGCCGGAGTTTCTCTGTCCGGAAACCGCCTCAATCTCCTTTCCGATCGCTCGACGTCTCGGTTGGGCGCACCCGCCAACGGTCAGGCAGTGAAAGATTGAAGTGGATCGCAGCGTCGCAAATGCCTTTCCTCCGGGCGTCCAGCTCTGATGCGCCGCCTTCGCCCTTACTTCCGCTATTTCCACGCCGTCCGCCTCGAGATTTTCGCCGCGATCTTCTACGGCGTCATCTTCGGAGCCGCGAGCGGGGCCGGCGTGCCTGCGTTGATCAAGTACGTCTTCCCGCCGATCTTCGACCGCGAGGGTGGCGGACTGCCGCTCAACGTGGTGATCCTCATCGCCGCCGCCATCCCCGTTGCCTTCCTCCTCCGCGCCTTTAGCGGGTATCGGAATAGTTACTACACGCAACTCGCGGGCGTGCGAATTCTCGAGGCCCTCCGGCTCGACTACTTCACCAAGCTGCAACACGTCCCGCTTTCTTTCCTGCAAAACCGCGCCAGCGGCGATCTCCTGTCACGCGGACTCGCCGATACGGCCCAGCTGCAATTCACCCTCACGGTCCTCGCCAACGACGGCATCAAGCAGCCGATGCAGCTGATCGGCGCGCTGGGTTTCCTCGTCGCGCAGGCCGCCACCGAGGAGGGCGTGGGCGTCGTGCTGGTCGCCCTCGCCGCCGTCCCGCTTACCGTGCTCCCCGTCCGCTACGTCGGTCGTAAAGTCCTCAAACGCGCCGCCCAGATGCAGAGCCAGCTCGGCGGCGTCACCGCCCAGTTCTCCGAGAATCTCGCAGCCGCGCGGGAAGTCCGCGCCTTCAGTCTCGAGGAGCGCGAGCGTTCCCGGTTCGGGGCGGCCTGTCGCGAGCTGATCACGTCGCAGATGAAGATCGTCAAATACGCGCAGGCCCTCACGCCCGCGATCGAAGTCATCTCCGCCATCGGCATCGCGACGACCCTGGTCTTCGCTTTCATTCACGGGGTTGAACTCCAGGTGTTCGCGGCTGTGGTGGGCGCCCTTTACCTTTCCTACGAACCGATCAAGAAACTCGGCTCCCTCAATAACGAGTTGAAGCGCGGGACCGCGGCTCTGGATCGACTCGAGGTGGTGCTCGACGAACCGATCGCGATCGCCGATCCGACCGATCCCGTCACCGTGAGTCGGCTCCGCGGCGATCTAGCATTCGATCACGTCTCGTTCTCGTACAAGTCCGATCTTCCCGTGCTGCGCGATGTGTCCATCGCGATTCCAGCCGGCACGGTCTGCGCCCTGGTCGGCCCCAGTGGCGCGGGCAAGTCCACCTTCGCCAACCTCGTACCGCGCTTCTACGAGGCCGCGCATGGCGCCATCACCATCGACGGCATCGACCTTCGCGCGATGCGTCTGGCCGACCTTCGGCGCAACATCGCCGTCGTGTCGCAGGACCCTGTGCTGTTCAACGACACGGTGCGCGCCAATCTGCTGCTCGGCCGGGCCGGTGCTTCACCCGCCGAAGTCGAACAGGCCGCCCGCGATGCCTTCGCTCACGACTTTATTTTGTCCTTGTCTCACGGATACGACACGGTTGTCGGAGAACGCGGGGCATCCCTCTCCGGGGGCCAGCGCCAGCGCATTGCCCTCGCCCGGGCCTTTCTGCGCAACGCGCCGATCCTCATTCTCGACGAAGCCACCAGCGCACTCGACAGCGACAGCGAGGCCGCAATTCAACTCGCGTTGAAGAAACTCGTGATCGGCAAAACCGTACTGATCATCGCGCATCGTTTCTCGACCATCCGCGACGCCTCGAAAATCCTCGTCTTCGACCGCGGAGAAATTGTCTCCTCCGGTAGCCACGCCGAATTGTATGAAGCGAGCGCGCTCTACAAATCGCTCTTCGACCGCCAGGCCGGCGAAGCGTAGGAACGTACGTCCGGCAGCACCCCATTTCTTCTCGCCCCCGTGAGTCAGGTTTCCGCCCCTCGCATTCTCGTGATTCGCCGCCGCTATCTCGGCGACATCGTTCTGCTCGGCAGTGTGCTCCGCAATTTGCGCCTGCACTGGCCCGCGGCCCACATTACCGTTCTGACCGAAAAAGCCTACTCCGGAGTATTGCCGCTCAACCCCGATGTGAACGGAGCCCTCACGTTTCCGCGCCGGCTTGGGGAGTGGTTCGGTTTTATTCGCGCGCTCCGGCGCGCCCGTTTCACGCACGTGCTGGACTTCGACAACACGGACAAAACTGCACTCGTCACCCGGATCACCGCAGCGGGCGTGCGCGCGACGTTCCATCGCGAACTCATCCCGTTCCGCCTGCCGCGGGTTTACACGCATCGCGCAGAGGTCACGAACGCGTTCTACGATTCGCATCCGATCACCGACACCTATCTCACGCTCCCCGCGGCCATCGGCGTGCCGGTGGTTTCACGGGAGGTTCGTCTCGTCCCGCATCCGGAAGACGTGGAAGAAGCCACGGCACTGGTTCCTCCCGGCGGACGAAAGCTCCTGCTGCATCCCGGATCGCGCAGTCCGTATCGCATCTGGCCCACCGAGCGTTTCGCGCAAGCCTGCGACCGCATTCAGGACGAGTTGGATATCCAGATTTTCCTTACATCCGGGCCGGGTGAACAAAAACTCGTCGAGGAAATCCGCTGGCATGCCCACTCCCATCTGGTCGCGCTGAAGCCGACGAAGACGGTTGGAATGTTCGCCGCCCTGGCCGCGCAGTTTGATGTTTTCCTCTGCCACGACAGTGGCCCGATGCACCTCGCGGCCGCGGTGGGCACTCCCGTGGTGGCACTCTTCGGCTCGCAGAACGCCACGATCTGGCGACCGACCGGACCGCGACATACCGTGCTGCAGACCCCACTGCCCTGCACCTGCATCGGGGCGGAAGCGCCCACCCCCTGCGTGAAAACCGATTCCTACCGCAGCTATTGCGTGCGCCAGCTCAGCGTCGACGACGTCTTCAACGCCGTCTCCCGGCTTGGGTAGCCTTTGATTGTTATTGCGAGAGCGGGACCATGCTACGCATGCGTGATAAGGGCCATGAACCTTCCTTCAGCTTCCTCGATTGTCATTGCGAGAGGCCTGCCGACTGCGGCAATCCATGGGGTCAGCCGCCTGTTCAATGGTGAGACGGTTCACATCAAGGGGTCTCAAGCATGGATTGCCACGCCTTCGTTCCTCGGGCTCGCAATGACAATGGAAGGTGGAAGTTTTCCGGGCAAGTTCCTCCGACGGAGCGGACGCGATCCCGCTTGGTCAGGAATACCCAACGTTTTGACGGAGGAGAGCGAAGCGACATTCGCAGGCTCACTCCTCGCCAGGCCCGGCTTCACATCCGAAACGCGATGATCGTTCCCGCCACGCCGACGATCTCGACGAAGCGACCGGACTTGACGGCTTCGAAGATCGCCCGCGTCACACCGTCCGCCCGACTGCCGAAATCGTGAAACGCGATCACGCCGCCCTTCTTCACCAACGGGGTCCAGGCCTCGATATCGGCTTTGCACGCTTCGTAAGAATGATCGCCGTCGATGAAGATGAAGTCGATCGTGCCGCGTTTATTTTCCAGCGTGCGCGCGGCCGCCAGTGAGTCGCTCACGACCGGTTCGCTCCGGGATGTGAAGCCGAGCCGGGCGAAGTTATCGCGGAAGATCTCCAGCGTGCTGTTTGCGCCGAGTTTCTGAAAATGCCGGTTGTACCACGCTGCGTCCTCACCGCAGGTGGAGAGGCCTTGAAAGTTATCGACCGCGAAAATCCTGGTTCGCTCACCCTTGAGTCCGCCCGCGATAAAGCAGGTGGAAGCCCCCATCCAGGACCCGACTTCGATGACTTGCGCGTCCACCGGCGCATCGCTCGCGAGTTGAAACAGGTAGCCGCGTTCCGGAAAGCTGCCCATGTCGTCCTGTTTGAAATGCCGGGCGATTCGTTCGAACTCGCCCCAGTTGAGATCAGGCCGCCGCTTGCGCGCGCCACGCAGGAACCGTCCACTCTTTTGCGCGAACCGCACATCGCGGACGAAGGGCCAGTGCTTGAACGCCATCGCCCGAGAGAACGCCGGCCGCCCGCAGGCGGGAAGCTTTTTCTGCATTGTCTTCCCGCCCCAGCGCCCGTCCGGTAACGTGACACCGCTCCCGGGCTCTCAGCAACGCCAGGAGACGTCATCCGCAAAACTCCCCTCGTCCCACTTCCTCTTCCATCGTTCCGCCCGATCACTCCCCGTTTCTTCCTTCTTATTTCGCGTCCCTGTTTCTTCTTTTCCCCTCCGTCGCTCCCCATTTTTTCTTTCTTCTTTCGCCCCCGGTTTCTTCTTTTCCGCCCTCCGCGTTTCTTCTTTTCCGTCCATGTCGTCCAACGTCAAAGTCACCGTCGCGATTCCGACTTATAATCGCGCGGAATTTTTGCGGCAGACGCTGGCGGGAATCGGAGCCCAGCAGTTCCCGCGCGACCACTTCGAGGTTTTGGTGATCGACAACAATTCGACCGATCACACCCGGGCGGTTGTCGCCGAGTTTTCCGGCGCGCTCCCTTCTCCACGTTATATCCATGAGCCGCTGCAAGGGCTCGATTACGCCCGCAATCGCGTAATCACGGAGGCCCGGGGTGAGATCATTCTCTTTGGGGACGATGACATCCTCGTGCAACCGGACTGGATCGTGCAGATGGCTGCGCCCTTGCTGGCTGATGCCGGCACCCACCGCATTGGCGCGATCGGTGGTGAAGTCATCCCGGTCTTTCCCGATGGACTGCCCGACTGGGTGCGCGAATGGCATGCGCCCCTGGCTTTCCGCGCGGACACCGGGCCGCTCGAGGCGCGGCACTCGCCCATGGGCGCGAACATGGCTTTTCCGCGGTGGGTATTTGAGCAACTCGGGGCGTTTCACACCGCGCTGGATCGGGCGGCGGGAAACTACTTTTCCGGCGGCGACAGCGAGATGATTCGTCGCGTGCGCGAAGCCGGACACGAGGTCTGGTTCTCTCCGGCGGCGGCCGTGAAACATCAGATGCCCGCCAGCCGCACGACGCTGAAGTACGCGCGACGACATGCCTTCGACTCGGCTCGCTCGCGGGTGATCGATCGCGCGGGTCAGCCCGGCGCTTTCGGTTATCTCGCAGGCCGTTTTGGCGCGAACATCGTCAAGGCGGGCGGCTTCTCCATTCTCGCTGGGTTGAATCTCATGTTCTTTCGGGCCGGGGC
>CAYVDZ010000083.1:7760-12168 GCA_964450575.1 uncultured Opitutus sp. | reverse complement strand
GCTACTGACACCGCGGTCCGTCCCTCTTCAGATTCCCAAAGCGCGTCGAACGCAGAACCGCCACCTAAACCGACCATCGAAGCGCCAGTAAGGCCGAAGGAAGAACCCGCCGCGGGCTCAACGGCGATTCCTCCCTCCGTAGCGGTGGCTGGCGCAGCCACGGATGCTAATTCGGCAGCGGCAGCGGCACCGGCGACGACCAGTCCGTCCACCGAGCCCACTCCAATCCCGTCTGACGGATCCGGTCCCGCTTTTGTCTCTGCTCCAAGGCCGGAGCCCGTTCCCCCTCCATCGGCCGCGAAACCTGTCGCCGTCGCACCTGTGGTGACAAACACCCAAACGCCTTCGCCCGCTGCGTCAGCTCAACCCGCGACGACATCCGAGTCTGCTACCGCCGCCCCTGCCAGGGAGGAGCCAGAGGCCGCAAAAGTTGCTCCCGGGCTGCGCAAACGAACCGCCCGCAAACCCGCGGACGACGATTTTCCGGCGCTCGACCTTGGCCTTGAAGACAGCGAATTCGGCGATACGGCGCGGAACGGACCGACGGAACGCGTGCTGACCTCCGATGGCGCGACGCGCCTCGTCATCACGGCGTACATCGGAATCGGAAACCGACTCTTCATCCGCGGCGATGGACCGGGCCTGAGTTGGGACAAGGGCGTACCGCTCAGCTTTATCTCGATTGGCAAGTGGCGCTGGGAAACGAATGACGCCGTTCAACCCATCTCGTTCAAGCTCTACAAAAACGACGAACTGGAATGCAGCGCGCTGGGCCAGCGGACCCTCGATCCAGGTTATCAACAGGAAGTCACCGCGGCGTTCTAACCAGGGAAACGCCGTCGAAGCCACAGATTTCACAATTGGACACAGATTACCAAGGCATTCTGCATTTCGGGCCCTTCACCTTGCGGGTTGATGGCAGTCAGGTGCTCCTTGATCTGCAATTCGCTGTCTCCGTGTCATCGGTGTCATCGGTGTCATCCGTGGTTAATCTGAACTGCCGAATTTAGGTTAAAATAAACCGCTGAATTTAGGATCAAAGTCTTGAAACGCGAAGGACGCGGAGCAAACCAAGGGCTGTGCTCAGGAATTTTGGATCGGATCCACGCCCGTGGCGCGTTCCGCGGTAAAAAGTCAGGGCGATCCCGCCTCCGGGCGCTCAGTAATGCGGCGGCCGCTCGTCGTTCAGATCATCGCCGCCCACCTCGCGGCCCGGGGATCCGCTGGCACCTCGTTCGCGCAGCTGCTTGAACTGTTTGCGTAGCTCTCTAATCTCGGCGGACATCTCCAGCATCGCCTTGTCCTGTTCGGTGACATGTCGCTCGAGATGAGCGATCTTCTCTTCAACGCGCTTAAGGCTTTCGTTCAACGGTGGGAGGTTGTTTTGGCCGGGCGGCCGCTCCGGCTTTCAGCTGTTCCAGTTCCGGGACGAGGACGCGCTCGTAGCAATCAGGGCAAACCGAATGACTAAAATCGCTGCCCGTACGCTCACTGATATAGCCCTCCAATTGCTGCCAGTAATTCTGGTCGTCACGGATTTTTTTGCAGTACGAGCAGATGGGCAACATTTCCTCCAGCTGCCTCACTTGTGTCGTGTAAAGTAGAATGCGTGCGGCCACCCGCAGGCGCGTCCAGAGCTCTGTGAAGTCGAGCGGCTTCGTGAGAAAATCGTCCACCCCGGCATTCGCCGCCACGGTTTGATTTTCATGCGTGGCATCCCGACTCGTGAGCAGGATAAAATAGATGTACTCACTCCCGGTGCGCGCCCGGATACGACGGCACAGCTCGAGCCCATCGCTGCGCGGCATCGACCAGTCGCTCACCACCACGCGCACGGGCTCCTGCTGCAAGACATCCCACGCCGCCTCTCCGTCCCTCACCTCGAGCACGTCGTGCCCGAGGCGGCGCAACGCTTGCCGTAATACGGCGCCAGATACGGCATCATCTTCAACAGCGAGAATTTTCACGAGGTTACTGCTTAAGTGAGTTTCATCGGCGGGTGGGGCAACTCATAAAATACCCCAGAGGGAGGGTATCCGAGACCGAATGACATCGCGCGGATCCCCGACGCAAGCGGGTTGTGTCGCAACCGGGTGGTTTCAAATCCACTGATCCCGGCTGCCACCGGCGCACCTAAGGCGCCTTCAGCAGCCGTTCGAGAGCGACGGCGTCCGTTACAGGTGCCTGACACGCAAACTCCTCGCAGACATACGCGGTTGCATGCCCGTCCCGCGGTTGCATTTCTGCCAGCCACGGGGCGCGTTCGGCCAACCACCGTTGATCCGCGCCACCGCAAGCCGCCAAAATCACCCGCCGTGGCCCGAACTGCGCATGCAGGACCCGGGCGAGCGCGCGAAAATCTTTCGCCGTCCGATCTCCCGCCAACACCACGTGGCGGGGTGGTTCCAACGCCAGCTCCAACGCGCACAGCATCTGCGGCATCGCCTGCGGCACGCGCGTCCATTGTGCGCGAAAGGCCTCGATGCATCGCACACCGCGGTCGCGATACGAGAGCGCGGGCGCACCGCCGGACCGTTTTTCACCGGTACTTCGCGCACTGCCATCAAACACCGCGCCAAGACGCAGCAAATTCATCGCGGCGATGCTGCTGGGGGCGGGCTCGGCGCCGTCGTAATCCTCTTTTAAACGCAAAACGATCCTCGGGTCGTTCGCACCCGAGTTGAAATAACCCCCTTGAGCCTCATCCCAGAACTGCTCGTCCATTGTCGATTGCAGGCGCTCCGCCCAACGCAGCCAGCGCGCATCAAAGGAGGCTTCATAGAGGTCGAGCAGCCCTTGGATCAGAAAAGCATAATCCTCGGCGAAACCCGGCGTCGTTCCGCGGCCTTCCCTCCAGGTACGGAAAAGGACGCCGCGACCCGAATCATACAGCTCCCGCTCGATGAACTCCGCCGCTCGCGTCGCCGCCCGCAGATACGCCGTCGGGCCGTCGCCGGAGCCCGCTGCAGGCGCCGCGGAGTCGTCCCCGAGTTCCAAAACCACATGCGCTCGGGCGAGCGCAGAAATCATCAACCCATTGTTCGCGGTCAGGATCTTGTCATCGCGATGCGGACGCGGCCGTTTCGCCCGCACCTCACGCAAGCGCAGCAGCGCGCCAAGCAGCTGTTCATTGGCCTGCTCAATCGAGAGAGAAAGCTCCTTCGCCGTCTGCGCCAGCGAACGACGCTGCGCGAGAATATTACGCCCCTTCAACTCGCGCTGCGGATCGAATTGGGATGGCACGTTGCCGGACTCCTCCACTCCGAAATGGGCGGCGACGAACGGGAAGTTTTCGCCCAGCGCGTCGCGCAACTCGGACGCGGTCCAAACATAGAACGCGCCCTCCGCGTGCTCCGGGCGATCGGCTGTGACCAGACTGTCGGCGTCCTCCGCGGTGTAGAAGGCACCGTCCGGACCCGTCAATTCGCGCGCCACATAGTCAAAGATATCACGCGCCAACCAGGCGAAGCGCTCATCGCCGGTAGCCTGTTTGGCTTCGAGGCAATTCAGCGCGATTTGCGCCTGATCATAGAGCATTTTTTCGAAGTGCGGGACCAACCAGGTTTCGTCGACCGAGTAGCGATGAAACCCACCGCCGACGTGATCGTGCACCCCACCCCGCGCCATCATCCGCAACGTCGCCGCGCTATAATTAATGGCCTCGCGCCCAAGCTCGCTTTCCGCGCCCTGCAACGCCGCCACGCGAAAAAGGAAACTCAGGTTTGAAGCGCGCGGGAATTTGGGTGCGCCCCCAAAACCACCGTGCGTCGCATCAAATGCTTCGTGGAAATATTCGAAGCCCTTTTCGAAGGCCTTCCCGGCGACTTCAATCAACGGGACCGCGGTCTCCGCTGCGGCGGCGTCCGCAGAGGCGTCGCCTTTCGGCCCGCGGTGATAATCGCGGAGCGAATCGATAACGCGGTCGCCTTCGGCCACGAGCTTGTCGCGCTCATTCGCCCAGCCCGTCGCGATCGCACGCAGCAGGGAACCAAAGCCCGCCCGACCCTGCCGATCCTCTGGCGGAAAATAGGTGCCGCCATAAAACGGTTTCAGCTCGGGCGTCAGCCACGCGTTGAGCGGCCAGCCGCCATGGCCGGTCATGGCTTGGACGTAGGCCATATAGACCCGGTCAACATCGGGGCGCTCCTCGCGGTCGACTTTGATCGCAACGAAGTGCTCGTTGAGAATCTGCGCGATCGCGTCGTTTTCGAACGACTCATGCGCCATCACGTGGCACCAATGGCACGTCGAGTACCCGATGCTGAGGAAGATCGGCTTCTGTTCAGCGCGGGCCTGGGCAAAGGCAGCCTCGCCCCAAGGTAGCCAATGCACCGGGTTCTCCGCGTGCTGCAGCAGATAGGGAGATTTCTCTTGGGCGAGCGCGTTGGATGGCACGGTGATGAGGGAG
>CAYVDZ010000083.1:0-7750 GCA_964450575.1 uncultured Opitutus sp. | reverse complement strand
CGCTTTCGATGATGAACTTCGGTGTGCTGACGCCGAGCTTGCCCCAGGTGATCTTTTCATTCGGGACCGCGCCCGAGTAGCTGCCGTAGCTGGTGGTGGAATCGCTGATCTGGGCGAAGTAACCCCAGAGCGGCACGCCGGTGCGTTGCAGATCCTGATGGAGCATCGGCACCACGCAGATCGGAAAGTCGCCCGCGATGCCGCCGCCGATTTGGAAGAAACCGATCGAGCCTTCCTTGTTGCGCAGCGTCCTGGCCGAGTTCGTATACCACTCCGCGAGCCACATCATATACTCAATGCCGGTGCGCACCGTGTGAACGTTCTTTACGTCCCCGCTGATGACATGGCCGGCAAACATGTTGCCCAAGGTCGCGTCTTCCCAGCCGGGAACGATGATCGGGAGATTCTTCTCGGAGGCGGCCACCATCCACGAGTTCTTGGGGTCGATCTGATAGCTCTTCTTGAGCTTACCACCCCGCAGAATTTTATACATGAACTCGTGTGGGAAATAGCGTTCACCCGCGCGATCGGCTTTCACCCATTCTTCCAACACGACCGCTTCGATCCGGCGCATGGCTTCCATTTCGGGAATACAGGTGTCGGTCACCCGATTCATATGCCGGTCGAGCAACTTCACTTCATCGGCATCCGTGAGATGCCGGTAATTCGGCACGCGTTCGTAATAGTCGTGGGCGACAAGATTGAAGATATCCTCTTCGAGATTCGCGCCGGTGCAGACGATGGCATGGACTTTGTCCTGCCGGATCATTTCCGCGAGGGAAATACCAAGTTCCGCCGTGGACATGGCGCCTGCCAGCGTCACCAGCATTTTGCCGCCGGCGGCGAGGTGGGTCTCGTAGCCTTTCGCTGCATCGAGGAGCGCCGCCGCGTTGAAGTGCCGGTAGTTTTCCGCCACAAAACGCGAGACCGGCCCTTTCCTGGCGGCAAGGGCGGCATTGATGTCTTCGGGGCGTTTCGTCTGACGTTTCGCTTTCATGTGAGCCGGAAAGTGAGCAAGTCTGCCGCGGAAAAAAGCAAATTCTCGGGAAAACGTGACGCCAAAGGGCGCGCGACCCCGGCCGACGGGCGGAAGATATCACCCTGAGGCGACCGCCTTCGCCGCGGCCGGAGGCGAGGTTTGCACCTCAAACCGCTTTCCCTTTCGATCATCCGCTACTCGTTCTCGATGCTGCCCGCCTTTCTCGCCTCCTTTCTGTTTGCGCTCAACGCCACCTGCGCGAGTCACAGCGTGCGCTTGAGCGGGCCTGTATTCGCAAATCTGGGACGCCTCGTGATTGCAGTAACGGTCCTCGGGCTCTTTGCGCATACGCTCGGAGGCGGGTTCACGAGTGCGAGCACCCCTTGGTTTCTATTGAGCGGGGTCATTGGCATGGGCTTGGGAGATCTGGGCGTCTTCGCCGCGCTGCCGCTCCTGGGTTCACGGATTACCGTGCTGATAACGCAATGTCTGGCGGCTCCGCTCGCCGCCCTTGGGGAATGGGCCTGGCTGGGCACGAAACTCACCTTCGCCCAGACCGCCTGGGGCGTGGTGATCCTTCTGAGTGTCGCAGTGGCCGTGTCGCCCAGCCGGTCCCATCCCCCGCGGGTCAAGGTCCGTCCCATCGGTTTCCTCTTCGGCTTCATTGCGGCCTGCGGCCAAGGGTTCGGCGCCTTGATCAGCCGGAAAGGCGTCAACGTGGCCGATGCCGTCGGCGAAGTGGCACCCAACGCCACCTTCGGGCTCACGGCGGCGTACCAGCGGATCTTCGCCGGCTTCATCTTTGTCGTGCTCTGGTTTGCGGTGTTGCGGCTGTTCAAAAAACTTCCCACCGGACCGGCCCACGCCACCCCGGCGCAACGTCGCCACGCGACAGGCTGGATGGTCGCCAATGGGCTGGCCGGACCCGTGCTGGGTGTCGGCTGTTATCAGTGGGCTCTAGCCACGACGCCGAGCGGCATCGTACTGCCCATCGCCGCCACCGCTCCGCTGCTTTCGATGCCGATTGCCTTCTGGCTGGAGGGCGACCGACCATCGAAGCGGGCGATCGGGGGCGGCATCATCGCGGTCGCAGCGTGCATCGCGCTCACCCTGGCGCGTTGAAACCCGGCGGAGGTCGGGCCAGGAAACGGGTCGGTTTTTTCCTCGCGGAGGTTCGGTCCCAAGCCGCGCCACGATCTGCCGGAGCTACCGGGCGAGAACGAGTTGAGGCTTCGGAGGTGACCGTCGTTTCCACGGGAAGTCATGTCCTCGGCGCCGGGCAATAGCACGGGGCGCATCTGCCGGTTGGCGGTAGCCGCGAAGGTGTTTTGGAAGTGGCACGGGCGGCCCGCCCGTGGGATGGGGGAATTTCTCAGACATGGGCAAGATGCCCATGCCACCTTGGAAGACCGACAACCCGGAGATGCGCCCAATAGAAAGAGCAATAAAACGCCACGGTTGACGCGATGCCCCTCAGTCGGTCTGTTACGCGGTTACGATGCTCACCATCGCCGACGTTTCCAAGTCCTACGGCACGCGAGAACTTTTCTCCGACGTGTCGCTCTTCATTGCGCGCACTGATCGCCTCGGTCTGATCGGCCCCAACGGCGCGGGCAAGTCCACCTTGTTCAACCTGATCCTGGGCGAGGAGAAGGCCGACACCGGCACCATCGAATGGGAGCGGGGCGCCGATTTCGGTTTCCTGCCGCAGGAGAGCGCTCCGGCGGGGGAAGAAACCATTCTCCACATCACCACGAGCGGCAAGAAGCTCGAGCCCGATGAGGACGACTACGACATCGACTACACCCTGGAGCCGCGCGCGCGGAAAATTCTGGCGGGGCTCGGCTTCAAGGAAGGCGACGCCGATAAAGTGGCGAAAACGTTTTCCGGCGGATGGGTGATGCGCGCCCATCTGGCCCGACTGCTGGTGGCGGAACCGGCGTTGCTGCTCCTCGATGAGCCGACCAACCATCTCGATTTGGAAGCGTTGCTGTGGTTTCAGGACTATCTGACGCGTTATCCGGGCGGGCTGGTCGTGATCTCCCATGATCGCGCATTCCTCAACGCACTGTGCACGGGCATGCTCGAGCTGCGCGCGGGCACGCTCCATTATTACCACGGTAACTACGACAATTTCCTGAAGGAGAAGGATGCCCGCAAATCCCAGCAGGCCGCCCTCTTCAAAAACCAGCAGCGGGAGATCGCCCACTTGCAGAAGTTCGTCGACCGCTTCGGCGCCAAGGCTTCGATGGCCTCACGCGCGAAGTCGAAGGAGAAGCAAATCGAGCGCTTGCAGGACGTCGCCATCGAGGAACCGCACGAGGAATTGAAGCGGATCAATTTCCGGTTTCCCCAACCGCCGCGTTCCGGCCTCAAGGTGATCGAGCTCGAACACGTTCAACAGGCGTACGGAGATCACGTTGTCTATAAAGATCTCAACTTCACGGCGGAGCGCGGTCAACGCATCGTCCTCGTCGGGCCCAATGGCGCCGGCAAGTCCACGCTGCTCAAGATCTTCGCCGACACGATTCCGATTCAAGGCGGCGTCCGCGAGCTCGGCAGCAACGTGGTCGTCGGCTACTTCGCCCAAAACCGCCTCGATAACCTCAAGCCGGAGTTGACCGTTTTTGAGAACGTGATGGAGCTGCGCACGAATGAGAATCAGCTCACCGAGCAGCAGGCGCGCGCAATTCTGGGCGCGTTTCTTTTCCGCAAGGACGACGTGCACAAGCCCATCCAGGTGCTTTCCGGCGGGGAGAAATCACGCCTCGCCCTCGCCCGAATCCTGGTGAAGCCACCGAACCTTCTGCTCATGGATGAGCCGACGACGCATTTGGACATCGCTTCGATCGATGCTCTGGTGAGTGCGCTCAAGAATTACGAAGGCACGTTCATCTTCATCAGCCATGATGTGCATTTTATTCAGGCGCTCGCAGAGAACGTCCTTCATGTGCACAGCGGCCGGCTGACGTCCTACGCCGGCAACTACGATTACTATTTGGACAAGTCAAAGGCCTCCGATGCCCGGGCGGCACTCACCGCCGGGTTTACTGACGCCCGACCGGTCCAGAAAAAAGCCGACGCTAAAGCCGGGCCGGCCAAGCCCGCGGCGGGCGCGAAAAGCTACAGTCCTTCTGAGATTCGCAAACATCGCGAACATGTCGGACAACTGGAGAAGCGCGTCGTCGAACTCGAGACCAAGCAGGCCGAGATCACAGCCGATCTTGAGGCTCCGGAAACATACGCCAACAAGGG
The DNA here is from genome assembly GCA_964450575.1 of uncultured Opitutus sp. Lineage (GTDB taxonomy): Bacteria > Verrucomicrobiota > Verrucomicrobiia > Opitutales > Opitutaceae > ER46. The sequence continues at coordinate 3,516 of CAYVDZ010000083.1, read as the reverse complement.
TAAGTTCCATCACCTGAATCGCGAACTGAGCACCATCGTCGACCAGATCAATACCGCGACAGCGGAGTGGGAAGCGGCGGCGACCAAGCTGACGGAAATGGAACGGTAAGCCGGAGAAATTCTCGCGCCACAATGGGCGCGAGCAACGAATCAAGGTCCGAAACGGGCCGGGTCGCCCCGCGGCAGGCCGCCCGTCATCCGTGATTTTTTCGAACTGCAATTTGCCGATCACCCGTCTCATCCGCGGCTCGATCTTCGGTGCGGATTCCCCGGGGGAGTCAGCTGATAACCTCGTCGATCAACATCACCGGGAGCGGCGCCTCGTCACCAATCGTCACGGCCTGCTCAAGCATCGCTCGAGCTTCAGCGATCGCCGCCTCGTCGTTGCCGTGGATCACCGCGAGCGGTGCGCCCGCGACGACGCGCTCGCCCACTTTGACCAATTTGGCCACGCCGACTGCGGGATCAATCACGTCCTCCGCGCGCGACCGACCCGCTCCGAGCCGGAGCGCCGCGAGCGCAACCGTCATGGCGTTAACGCTGCTCACGTATCCATCCCGTGGTGACGACAAGGGGACCTTGAACTTCGCCTGCGGTAGCCGGGAAGGATCATCCATCACGGCGACATCGCCGCCTTGCGCCGTGACAATCTCACGAAACTTGGCCAGGGCCGCACCACTGCTCACCGCGTGCGCCAGTTTCGCGAGCGCCTCGCGCTCGTCGCGCGCCACGCCACCCAGGATCAACATGTGCACGCCAAGCGTGGTGGTCACCTCCGTCACGTCCGCCGGACCGTGGCCGCGCAAACACGCGATCGCCTCGGCGACCTCCAGCGCATTGCCGACCGTGCGGCCAAGCGGTTGCTCCATCGCGGTCAACACGGCGCGGACTTGTTTCCCACCGGCTTTACCCACTCGAACCAATTCCGCAGCGAGAACCATCGCCTCCGCCCTGGTTTTCATAAACGCGCCCGCGCCGAACTTCACATCCAGTACGAGTGCATCGATGCCTTCGGCAAGTTTCTTCGAGAGGATCGATCCGCAGATCAGAGGAATGCACTCCACCGTCGCGGTCACATCGCGTAACGCATACAGTTTCTTGTCGGCGGGTGCGAGATCCTTGGTCTGCCCGATGAGCGCGCACCCGATGCGCGCCACCTGCGCAGAATACGCCTCGAGGGTGAGATCGGTCCGGAAGCCCGGAATCGATTCGAGTTTATCGAGCGTGCCCCCAGAGTGGCCCAGCCCTCGACCACTGATCATCGGCACCGGCACCCCGCACGCCACGACCATCGGGGCGAGCGCAATGGAAACCTTGTCACCCACGCCACCCGTCGAGTGTTTGTCGACTTTCACCCCGGGCACGGACGAAAGATCGGCGACCACCCCGGAACGCATCATCGCATCGGTATACTGCGCGGTTTCCTCCGACGTCATTCCGCGCAGGTAGATCGCCATCAGCAAGGCCGTCAGCTGATAGTCCGCCCACGAACCATCGACCGCTCCGCGAACAAAGGCATCGATCTCGCTGGGCGTGAGGGCATGGCCATCCCGTTTCCGCGCGATAATGTGCTGGGGGAACATAGGTGCGACGCTTTCAGGCGAAGGGCTCGCGCGCAAATCCGTAAGCGCGTTCGACGCAAGCGACCCGCACTTCGTACCGTTCATACCATGCGTCGCGTCCGCCGCGTTGGACCTTTGGGTGTGCCGTGTCGCGCTTCCACGCCAGCAACGCGGCTTCGTCGCGCCAGTAGCTCACGGTGACGCCAAGGCCATCGGCGCCACGGGCGCTCGCGATGCCCAGGAATCCGCTGGAGCGCGAGCCGGGTTCGAGCATGCGTTCGGCGACGACCCCGTATCCATGGTCATCGCCGTGCGCGCGCTTGCTGGTGAAGACGACGGCATAATACGGCGGTTCAGGGGTGTTCGCGCAGCCGGTCGATGAGTTCATGACGCCGCCTTTCGCAACACGAGCATGCTCGTGGCATCGGCGGGTAGTTCGTAATCAACCGGCCGCACTTCGCACGCGACGCCGGACTCTTTCAACTCCCGCCGCAGCCGCGATAATCCGGGCGAGGGTTTACCATCAGCTCCTCTGACCGGATAAATCCGCACCTCGTCAGCTGCGACTCGGACCAGTTCGCGGCAGGCGGCGAGGTGCCAGTCGAAATCAAGATGCTTCGCGGACGTGAAGAGCAGGTGCGCGCAGAGCACGAGATCGAACGTACCGTCAAAAAACGGGAGGCGTGGGAGCGATGCGCCAACATAGCGGTTATGAATAAAATGAGCCTCGTAATCGGCGAGGAAGCGTTGCGCAGCCGTCCGGCGATCGAGCTCGGCGGCCTCGAGCGAGGGAAATGATTTCAGTCGCTGGGGCGGGGCGCGCATCGGCGCGAACGCCGCCGCGTAATCAAGCTGCACGTGCGTGGCGAGCGCCTCGGGCTTGCAACCGTAGAGCGGATCGACCGCCACGGCGTTGATCCGGCGCGCACAGGCTTCGGCCGTAAACGACGAGGGACCGCTGGCTACGTCGAGGACATCCCGTCCGCGCAGGGAAGGAAGATCGAGGGCAAAAAACTGGACGTATTCCGACAGCGAGCGGCCGAAAAAAGGAACGGCGGATGATTCAGTTTCCGACGGAGCAACTATTCTGGAACGGGCGAGCGGAGCAGGGGCAAGGAAGGGCATGACAAGGCGAGGAGGTTCAGGAGCACGAGTGAGGAGGTTGGTTCGGGAAAAACAAAAAGCCCGACTCGGAAGGAGTCGGGCTTGGCGGTGGCAACCGGCTGTTTTAGCCGTGGCGCTTGATTTCAGCGCCTCTCCATCGTCGCCAAGCCGACCCGTGCCAGCGGGCACGTTTGACCGTCGTCACATTGACGAGGGCGGCGGCACAGGGCTGGCGGGAACAGATCATTGGAAACGCTGATGATATTTCCTGACCCGGTCGGCAAGCGCTTTTTTTCAGCGGCTGGCTGTACCCGGATTTCAAGTACAAAAAAGTCAGGCGACGGTCATTGGACCGCCGCCTGGCTTTCGAGGGCTCAAACGCGGATTGAGCCGGATCGATTCAGTTCACGCTTTTCCGCCGAAGACCGAGCGTGCGAGATTAAAGGGACCACGGGTGAGCTTGCTCATCGCGGATCCCCCGGACTCGGGCGCCTTGGCCATCATTTCAGGAATGGCGGCGGCCACCAGCGCCTCGCGTTCCGCCAACCGCAACTCCCGGGCCGCGACGGCTTCCTCGCGACGCTTCACGGCTTCGGCGAGTTCACTGATCGCGATTCGATCGTCCCGCAAGTGGTCCTGCTCTGCTTCAAACAACTCATGAGCCCGATGCAATTTTTCCCAGGCCGACTGCAGTCCCGCGTCGTCGATAAACGGGGCGCGGCTGGTCGGACGCTGGAAATGGGAAATCGGAGCGCGACTACCGATGCTCGCGACCACATGCGCGACGGCAGGAGCGGCGCCACGAGCCGCCTCGAGGTCAGCCTGCAGAATGCGGAGCCGGGATTCGTAC
>CAYVDZ010000082.1:10096-12186 GCA_964450575.1 uncultured Opitutus sp. | reverse complement strand
AAGCGAGGAAATGGACGACCGTAACCGGCGCCTCGCTCGAAGCCGGCGGTTTGAAACGCACGCCGCGGCTGAGACGAAACCGCGAGCACCAAGCCACCTGCCCGCGACTGCCCGGGCGCAACCCTTGAGTTGCATCCCGCGGCCCTCTCCCCTTTCTGCCGCCATGCGATTTTGGGTCATCCTCTTTTTCATTTCAGCGCTCCCTTCGGCGTGGGCGACCGTGCCGGCCGCTCTCGAAGCCGCACTGAAGACGTTCCGAGCCGAACCGCCGCGAGGTTGGTCTTTTACCCAAACAACCGTGGCGGAAGGCAAATCAACCGTGGAACGTTGCGACGCCACGCGACCGGAATTCGAACGCTGGAGTCTCGTGAAAAAGGATGGTCGCGACCCGACACCAGACGAGATCACGCACTATCAGGAAATCCGATCCCGCCGTTCCCGTGGAGGCACCGCGCCCAATCTCATTGAGCAACTGGCACTCGACGCCTTGGAAACCGTCGATGAAACCGCTGAGCGGATCACCTATCGTTGCCGCATCAAGCGCGCCGAATCCGGCGACAAAACGGCCGACCATCTCCGCGCCACGATCCGCCTTCACACCGCTACGCAGACGATTGAGGCAATCGAACTTAGCAACACCGAAGCCTTCCGCCCGGCGCTCGCCGTGCATATCGACGAGATGAAGACTCAGCTCACCTATAGCCTGCCCTCCGCCGACGTCCCTAGCCTGCCTCAACTCGTCGCCACCCGCGTGCGCGGAACTGCCTTCTGGTTCAAATCGCTCGACGCCGACATGACCGTGACGTTCTCCGACTACGCCCCCGTTCGCCGAAAATAATCGGCGCCCAGTTCGGCCCGGCGGCCCGGCTCAAGGTCCCGCCGGCAACCGGCAACGTTAGCTTGGGTCCCGCGTAACGTTTCGAGCGAGCGATGCGGACCCGGAGCGAGGCAGAGGGCGCAATTAACGTGCGCAAAAAAGCAGCGCACGGGCGCTGCTCTCGTTTCTCATCGTTGATCAGGAGTTGAGCGGTCCGCTCAACGCGACGCTCTCCCGCTCACTTCCCGCCGCTCCACTTGAAAACGAACGCGGTCAACGGCGCGAGTTTCACCTGGATCGAGTGACTGAAGCCATCGCGTTCGACATCCTCGGTGTCGCAACCGCCGCTGTTACCGACGCCATTGCCGCCGTAGTGCTCGCTATTCGTGTTAATGACCTCTCGCCAGAATCCGCGACGCGGCACCCCGACGCGATAATCCAGCGTCGCTCCGCCGAAGTGACAGACCACGGCAAAGAGGACATCCTCCTTGGAGTCGTTGCGCAGATAAGCGATCAGGTTGGCGTCCGCGTCATGACACGTCAGCCAGCGGAACCCCTGCGGATTAAAATCGGAGCGGCTCAAGGCCGGTTCGCTCGTATAAAGATGATTCAGATCGCGGACCAGCAGGCGGACCCCTTCGTGATCCATATACTGGCACAAGTGCCAATCAAGACTGCCGCCATGCGCCCACTCGCGGGACTGCGCGAACTCGCTTCCCATGAAGAGCAGCTTTTTCCCCGGCCACATCCAGGTGTGAGTATAGAGTGACCGCAAATTCGCAGCCTTTTCGGCAATGTGCCACGCACCCATCTTAAAGAGCATCGAGGCTTTTCCGTGCACCACCTCGTCATGGGAAAACACCGTGACGAAATTCTCCGCGTACTGATACAGCATGCCGAAGGTGAGATCGTTCTGATGATAACGACGACCGATCGGTTCCTTGGCGAAATAGCGGAGCGTGTCATTCATCCAGCCCATGTTCCACTTATAGTCGAAACCGAGCCCGCCCTCTTTCGTCGGTTTGCTCACGCCGGCAAACGACGTGCTCTCCTCCGCGATCATGGCGACACCGGGATGATAGTGGTGCACGAGATCATTCACCTTTTTCAGAAAATCGATCGCCTCGATATTCTCCCGACCACCGTACTTGTTCGGAATCCACTGTCCTTCCGTCCGCGAATAATCGAGGTAGAGCATCGAGGCGACCGCGTCGACGCGCAGACCGTCGAGATGATAGCGTTCGAGCCAGGCAAGCGCGTTGGCGATCAGGAA
>CAYVDZ010000082.1:8479-10086 GCA_964450575.1 uncultured Opitutus sp. | reverse complement strand
GATGATGCCCAGCCCACGGCTGTGCAGGTAATCGACGAACCACGCGAAATCCTCCGGCGTGCCGTAGCGATGGGTCGGCGCGAAGAAGTCCGTTACCTGATATCCCCATGATCCATCGAACGGATGCTCCGCCAGCGGCATCACCTCGATGTGCGTGAAACCCATCTCCACCGCATAATCGCCGAGTTGCTGCGCGAGTTCGCGATAAGTGAGCGGACGACCGGCATCCTCCGGCTTCCGTTTCCACGAGCCGAGGTGGACTTCGTAGATCGACATGGGCCGATCCAACTGCCCCGCCTGCTGACGCCGCCGCTCGATCCAGGACTGATCCGTCCACTGGTGCTTCCGCGCGTCATACACGATCGCGGCGTTGCCCGGCGGACCCTCAAAGTACGTCCCGTACGGATCGGTCTTCAAGTGAACCTGTCCACGTTGGTCGCGAATCTCGAACTTGTAGAGTTCGCGTTCCGCCAGACCGGGAATAAAAAGCTCCCACACGCCGGATGCGCCCAAAGGCCGCATCGGGTGATAACGCCCATCCCAATGATTAAAATTGCCGACCACGGAAACGCGCGCCGCTGACGGAGCCCAAACGGCAAAGGCCACCCCCTTCACCCCGCCCAAGTCACACACCTGTGACCCAAGTTTCTCATAGATGCGGTGCTCGTTGCCCTCATTGAACAAATAGAGGTCCTGCTCACTGAGCGTCGGAAGAAAACAATAAGGGTCATAGAACTGCCGAAACTCACCGTTCGCGTACCCGGCATGCAGTTGGTATCGGAAACCTTGCGTCCGCTTCGGGATAAAAACCTCGAAGATACCATCGGGCGCAATCCGGGTCATCGGATGGGCCACCGGCGGCTGTGCATCCAGTTCCATCACGTCGCAGGTGGTCGCGCCGCTCAGAAACGCCCGCACCACCACGCCCTCGCTTCGTTTGTGGGTCAGTGGATGCATTCCCAGCACCGAGTGCGGCGCAGAGTGTTTCGCTTTGAGTAACGCCGTCAGATCAGTTTTGGAAATAAGCACGCGAAAAGGGGTTTGATTGATTTAGCAATGCGCGATGCAGACGGCCGCGTCTAGCCGGGAATCACGCCGGAAAAATCCAGAGGTCAGGTAAAAAACAACCGTAATGTCCATTCTAAGACGATGGACACCATTGCGGGAAAACCGTGCGGCCCCGCTATCCCGTATTTTTCAACCCGCCGCTGATGCCATTGATCGTCAGCTCCACCACGCCCCGCAGCGCCGCCGCTTCCTTGGTCGGAAGTTTTTCTCCCCTCAAGCGCCGTAGCATTTCCACTTGGATGTAATTCAGCGGATCAATGTACGGGTTGCGCAACGCCACCGATTTCAAGAGCACCGGATCGCGCGCCAGCAGTTGTTTCTGACCGGTGATGGCGAGGATCGCTGCTTCGGTGCGGGCAAACTCGGCCTGCAGCAATCCGAAGATCCGATGACGGATCCCTTCGTCTTCCACCAGCCCGGCATACAGCGCCGCAATGCCCATGTCGGCCTTGCGCATGGTGAGTTGGGCGTTGTCGATCAGCGTTTGAAAGAAACTCCACTCGGCGTGCATTGCCCGCAGCAGGCGACGGCCTCCAACC
>CAYVDZ010000082.1:0-8469 GCA_964450575.1 uncultured Opitutus sp. | reverse complement strand
CCCAGATGCGGAATTGGGCGACGTTCGAGCCCACCAGCGCGCTCCCCAGGCCGAACCAACCGGGGAAATTAAACCGGCTCTGCATCCACGAAAACACCCACGGGATCGCGCGCAGATCCTCGACCGTCTTCGTCGCACGGCGGAACGTCGGGCGTGAACCGAGTTTCAAGTTACTGATTTCATCGATCGGAGTCGCCTGCTGCCAGAACACGAGAAACTCCGGGTCATCGTGCACGACACCGCGATACGCGGCATTCCCCGCCGCGCTCATGATTTCCATCGCCTCGCGCCACTCCACGGGAATTTCGTGCGCCCGCTCCGCCGCCTGAATGCCCAGCATGACTCCGTACGTCATTTGCTCGAGGATACGGTGCGCGAGATCCGGGTCGTGATACCGCGTCGACAAAACTTCCCCCTGCTCCGTCACCCGGATGCCACCGTCGCGCAAGCCCGCCGGCTGCGCCAGAATCGCCTTCGCCGCCGGGCCGCCACCCCGGGCGATGCTCCCGCCGCGGCCATGAAACAGCGTCAACCGCACGTCTTGCGCCGCGCAAAGTCGCCCAATGTTTTCCTGGGCCTGATGCAGCGCCCACGTCGAGGTGATGTATCCACAATCCTTGTTCGAATCGGAATAGCCGAGCATCACATGCTGGTGCGCCGGCCGGGAGCGCCCCGGAAGTCCAAAGAACGCCGCCAGGATCTCCGGGGCGCGATTCAAGTCATCCAGCGTCTCGAACAGCGGCGCGATCGGCAGTGCCGCACCCGCCCGCTTCATCAGCAACTCCACTTCAAGGAGGTCCGAAACCCCATCCGTCATGCTGATGATATATATCCCGATCGCCTCCGGGCCAAACTTCGCGGCCGCCCGCGCCGCCAGCACCAACGGATCCAGAACATTGCGCGTGGGCGCGGAAAGCCGTGCCAGCGCCGACGCATCCAGCGGTTCCGCGCGTTGGATGGCGTCGAGCAACGCGGAGCATTTTTCCGTCTCGTCCCAACGCGGATAGTCAGGGTGCGCCAGCAGCTCGGAGACCGCACTTTCGTGCTGGCTGGAATGCTGACGCAAATCGAGCCCAGCCGTGTGCAGCCCAAACACCTCAAACTGGTGCATCGCGGTACGCAACTCGCCGTCCGCCAGGATTCCACCCCGTCCGGCAACGAGGCTGTCATGAATAGTGTGCAGCGTCTCGACCACCGTCTCCCGCGTAAAGGAGGGCGGCGATTTTCCGGCATCCAAGGTGTCGGCTTCCCGCACCTCGGCGACGGCTTGCGTGAGTTGCTCACGCAGAATTCCGAGGAGCAACCGGTAGGGCTCGTGTGGATACCGCTTACTGAGTTCGGCCACATGCGGCGAGAGCTGCGCACTGTCCCGCAGGCGGGCGAGTAACGCGGGCGCAACGGTGTCGCGCCGGTCGCTCACGGTGAGAGATCGCGCCAGATCGCGCGCCGCCAGCCGCACCTTCTCGATCGCGAGCCGCCGATGCAGCAGCAACACCTCGGCGGTCACGTCCACCGTCACGTTCGGATTGCCATCGCGATCTCCGCCCATCCACGACCCAAAGCCCAGCCAGCGGGTCGGCGCTTTTACCGTCGGATAATGCCGGTGCAGGGCGCGTTCGAGGTCGCCTTGCAACTGCGGCACCGTGTCGAACAGCGTGGTGTCGAAATACCACAAGCCCGTCCGCGCCTCATCGGTCACTTCAGGCCGGGCGACCCGGCTGCGATCGGTGAGCCAGAGCGAGGCGATCTCACGCTCGATCGATTCCGGCGACAAGAGCGCGGCATCACTCACCCAGTCCGGATGCGCCCGCTCACGGAGCAACTCGCCCAAACGGCGGAGTTTTGCCAGCAACGTCCGCCGTTTCGATTCGGTGGGATGCGCGGTGAACACCAACTCGATCCGCAGCCGGTCCAGCAGCGCCTGCATGGTCGGCGCATTAACGCCTTGAGCCTTCAATTCAACGACGGCCGCTTCGATGCTTTCCCGGCGGGGTGGCGTCGCCTGCAGTCGCGTTGCGCCTACCGAGGATCCTCCCCGCAGCTCCTCCGCCCGACGATGCCGGAGGAGGCGCGTCCGGAAGTTTTCCTCGGCGAGATTCACCAACTCAAAATACAGGGTAAACGCCATCGCCTGATCAAAAGCCGCCCGCGGGTCGAGCGCCGCAATCGTGGCGCTAAGGATTTTCTCCGCGCCGCGATCCCCCGCCCGGCGCGCTTTGGCGAGCTGCCGCACTCGCTCGACCGTCTCAAAGGTCGGGCGGCCTTCCAACCGCGTGATCACGCGCCCCAGCGCACTGCCCAACCACCGCACTTCCGCTCGTAAATGGGAGATCTCACGCAGCGCCGTGGATTGAGTAACGGAGTCATTAGGCATCAAGCCGGGGACCATGAGGCGGGCTTGGCCGACAAAGAAGCCAAAACGGATTCCAAAGTGGCACAGACATTCCTGGCTGTCTTCCGCGTGACACAGACATTCCTGGCTGTCGCTTTGGGTACGGCGGCCGGAGCCACGGTACCGACAGGAATGTCTGTATCACACCGATCTCTGACCTCCCATCAAACCCCTTCCCCAACTCCCGCCAAGCCGCGCCGCCGATTTCATTTCCTCAACCTCGCCCGCAACGGGAGGAACACCGGATGCTTGCTTGCGGTCGGCCGTGTTACTTTCCTCCGCGCGTGATCTGCCGCCTTGTCCTCGCCTTTGCACTCTGCACCACCAGTGCGGTCCGTGCCCAAACACCCGCGAACGCCGCCCAGCCGGAGCTCTCGGCAGACAACTCAAGCGTCCTGCTCGAAACAGGTGAGGCGTTGCTCCAAGGCAACGCTCAACTCTCGGATGGCACGCTCTTGCTGCTGGCCGATGAGTTCAGGTTTAACCAACAAACAGGCGTCGTCACGGCAATCGGCAAGATTGAGTTTACCCGCGAAGACCTGCGCCTGCTCGCGGACCGGCTCGTGTACAATATGCAAACGGGGGCGTTCACCGCCGGGAACATCCGCCTCGGCAGCCACCCCTTCTTCATTGAGGGCTTTACCGCGTCCGGCACCAGTCAGGAGATCACGGTGCAGCGAGCGCGAGCCAGTTACGGCGAACCCGGCCCGTGGCAGCCCACCCTCAACGCGGACACCATTATCTACGCGCCCGGGCAGCAGCTTCGCTCGGAAAACGTCACCGCCGGCATCGGTCGCACGCAGCCGGTTCCCATCCCGAAGTTTCAATACAGCTTAACCGCGCCCCTGGTCGGCGCCGCGTCGTTGAACGGCGGTTATCGCCGCTCGCTTGGCGTCTTTGCCGAAGCGACCTTGCATGTTCCCGTGACCCCGCGACTCTGGCTCGGAGCGGACGTCGGAATCTACACGTCACGCGGACTCATGATCGGGCCGTCCGGACGCTATGGGAGCAGCCGCACACCCGGGACCATGCGAGGGCGTTTTAGTTCAGGTTACATTAGTGACCACGGTCAAAAAGGCATCGACTTGCTGAACGCTCCGATCCCCGAGCACCGCGCGTTTGCCGAATGGGAACATCAGCAAGTCCTCGCCCCCAATCTCACCTTGACCGCCCAGGCGAACTGGTGGCGCGACTCGGAAGTGGTCCGCGACTTCCGCCCGAATGCTTTCTTCCCGGTCCAGGAACCCGATACCTTTGCAGAGGCACTTTATAGCGGACCCAATTACTTCATCTCCGCTTTCACGCGCCTTCAGCCCAATTCTTTTCACTCCGTACAGGAACGCCTTCCGGAAGTGCGGTTCGACCTTCTGCCCGCTGCGCTCGGCCACGGCTTTTATCACCGCTTGAACGCCAGCGCTGCGGTGCTCCGCGAGCACCCGGTCGGACCTGGCGGCAGCACGCTGGGCAGCGATCGGCTCGATGGCTATTATGCCCTCTTCCGCCCGATCACGCCGCGGGAGTGGTTCACGTTTACGCCCGTCGCGGGTGGTCGGGTCACCCACTATAGTAACACGCGCGGGGCGGCGCGAGCCGGTGACTACACGCGCGTCCTCGGCGAAGTGGGCGTCGATGCGGCTCTCCGTTCGAGCGGCACCTTTGATTATAAGAACCCGCAATGGCGAATCGACGGGCTACGCCATTTGTTCACTCCGCGAATCAGCTACCGCTATATTCCCCAAGGAGATCGCGGCCGCAGCCGCATTCCCCGCATCGACGACGAAGTGTTCTCGACTTATCTGCAACCCCTGGGTCTCGGCGACGTGCGCAATATCGACGACCTGCATGCCACGAACACCCTGCGGCTCTCTTTCGACAACGTCCTGCAGACCCGTGACACGAAGGACGGTTCACGCGACCTGCTGGCACTTAATATTGCGAATGACTTCCGTTTCAAACGCCGGCCCGGTGAACGCGATGTCTCCGCGATCCACACCGAATTGGCCGTGATGCCCGCGCATTGGTTGCAGGTGGATGTTTATCAGAGCATCGAGCCCCGGACGATGACGCTGCGCGAGTTCAACTCCGGCATCACCCTGCGCGACGGCCAAGCGTGGTCGCTGCGGTTTGCCAATAATTTCCTGCAGAACGAAATTCAGGACTACCACATTGATGGTCGATTTCGGATCAACGAACGGCTCGAGGCGCTCACCCGCTTGCGCTATGATGCGCGCAAACGCCGTTTCAACGAGCAGGCCTATGGCATCGCGCAGAACCTGGGAAATACGTGGCTGATTTCATATACGGTGAGCCTTTACTCGGGTCGGAAGCGCGAGAGCAATTTCGGGTTTAATGTCTCGGTCGACACCGTTCGGTTCTAACGCCTCATGAGCCTCGCCGGCAGCCAGGCGCAGACGTTTCTGCGGCTCGTCGAACACCTGCGCGGTCGCTGGCGGACCGACCCCGCCCTGCCCCGGCAGATCCAGACGCTCGTCACCAGCCAGCGCGCATTCGGGTCGCGCGACCGGCGACTGTATCGGGAACTCATCTACACGACCCTGCGTTATCTGCCGTGGGTCGAACCGCTGCTCGAGGCGGATACGGACGCCGCGGTCCGCCTCGTCGCCACCGTCGCAGCCGATACACCGGCCACGCGGGCGTTTCGAGCCGAGTATGCGTCTGAGGCGCCACCGCCCGGAGACAAAGCGGCACTCCTGCCCGCGTGGTTTCGCGAGCACTGCCCGGAAATTTTCGCGGGCGATGAACTCGAAACGCAGCTGCGTCGCGCGCCACTCTGGCTGCGCCTGCAAACCGACCTGGGCGGACGCGCTGCGGTGTTGGCCGAATTCGAAGCGCGCGGATGGCGCTGGCAGGCCTCGGAGATTTTGCCGGAGGCGATTCAGATGCTGGACGAGGTCGACGTCACGCAAACGGACGCGTGGCAGTCGGGACGCATCGAAGTGCAGGATCTCGGTTCGCAACTGGCCTTGGAAACCATCGGCATTCACCACGGCGAGCGCTGGCTCGATGCCTGCGCCGGTGCCGGTGGCAAATCCCTCCAACTCGCCCGCCTGCTTGGTCCCGAAGGACTCGTCGATGCGTACGACATCCGCGCGGCGGCTCTGGAAGAACTCGCGTGGCGGGCCCGCCGGGCTGACATCCGAACCATTCGCATCGCCCACGAACCGCCTTCGGGCGCCTATGCCGGTGTGCTCGTCGATGCACCCTGCAGTGGCTCGGGTACGTGGCGGCGTTCGCCTCATCTCAAGTGGACCACCACGCCCGCGCTCGTCGCAGGCCGGGCGGCGCTCCAGCTCCGACTCCTAACCCAGTTTTCCAAGTGCGTGAAGCCGGGCGGAAATCTCGTTTATGCGACCTGTTCGCTCAGTCATCGGGAGAACGAAGACGTCGTAACGGCGTTCCTGCAGCAGCACGCGGAGTTTGAACCCGCGCCCTTCCTCCGTACCTTTGGGCTGCCCCAACGCGGAGCGGGATTACTGATCCTGCCTTCCCGTTACGACACGGATGGCTTCTTCGTCGCCGCGCTGCGTCGGTCAGGACCAGGAGCATCCTTGTCGTAAGGCGTAAGCCCAGGTCTATCGGTCGGTTACCGGCGACATTCGGCCGGCGTCATCACCGGACGGGGATTTTCCCTTGCGACGCTCCGGGCGCGCTCAACCATACGGGCAACGTGGTTCCCGACTCCGACTATCGTATCAAGCTGCAGGTCTTCGAAGGCCCGCTCGATCTCCTGCTTTTTCTGATCCGCAAGAACGAGCTCGATATCTACGACATTCCGATCGAATCGGTGACGCGGCAGTACATCGACGCGCTCCACGCCATGCAGCAGATGGACTTGGACGTGGCCGGTGAGTTTTTCGTCATGGCCGCCACGCTGATGGAAATCAAGAGCCGCATGCTCCTGCCGAAAGGCCAGCATGCCATCGATCCCAATGCGGACGACGAAGAAGTCGATCCCCGCTGGGAACTGGTGCATCAGCTTCTTCAATACAAGAAGTTCAAGGAAGCGGCCGTGAGCCTCGCTCAGTTGGTGGAAACGCGCCAGAACCTGATGGCGCGCCACGTCTCGGAACTCACCACCGAGATGCTCGATCGACCGCTGAAGAGCGTCGATCGGATCGAGCTCTGGAACGTCTTCAACATCGTGCTCCGCCGACTCGCGGAGAAACTCGTAGTCGGTGAGATTCACGATGAAGTCGTCACCGTTTCCGATCAGATGGAGTGGCTGCTGGAGCGGAGCCAGGGCGGGAAGTCATTCGTGTTTTCCCAATTGTTTCCCGAAGGCGTCACGTTGCGGCGGCTCGTGGCCACCTTCCTCGCGATGCTGGAACTGACCCGGTTGAAAAAACTCCGGATCCGACAGAGCGAAGCGTTTACCGATATCGTGGTCGAGGCCGTGTTACCGGAAGTCCCCGTTGAGACAACCGACCTCGAAATTCCAATTGCGCTCGGGGAATCCGAAACGAACGGCGCAACCGGAGAACTCCAGCGTCCAAGCCCGCGCGTGGAACCGGGAGTTTCAAACGCAGCAGCGGATGCGGAGGCGGACACTCCCATCGACATCGTCGAAACGCGTCCTCCCGCCGTCGCTTTCGACGCGGATAGTCGCGGGGCCGGCGTGAATTTTAATATCCCCGTAGCATCAGCCGAGCCGGACTTTCCCGTCGCGGCGGTAGAGTCGGAGATTCCGGAGGGTGCCGCGCCTGAAACCGCGCCGGGGGATCCGATCCCTGAAATTGAACAGCCCCCGGCCTCCAAGGCCGAACTCGAAGCGGACGCGCCGCCAGAAGGTACGGTTGTGGAAAAGCCGCTTGAAACTGCGCCGAACCCACGCACGGTGACGACGTGAGCAAAGATTCCAGCAAGCCCACGCCGAAAAAGCGTCAGCCCAAAATCAACGGCCTGATCGGAGTCGGTCTCGACAACGAAGACGGACACAAGCGGATCACCACCGGAGAAAAGTTCGTCCTCGTGGGTGGATCCCAGGAGACCCATGAGCAGATGACAGAGACCGTGGTGAAAACCTTTGAAGAGCTGAAGCGCCGCGACAAGCCCCTCGAAATAGTCGATCCCAGCGAGCTGGCGGAGATCCTCGACAAATCGCGGCCACGTTAAAGCGGGTTGCGCTCGCCGTGGACCCGACGCACGCGTCGGAGGCTGTTGCCTTGCCGCAGTTGCGTCTCTGGTTTTTTTCCATTCACTTGTTTTCGAACCGCTAACTAAAATGTCCGACAAGATCGCCAACCTCACCACTGAATCGTTCAAGACGACCGTCAATTCCTCAACTGTGCCCGTGCTCGTGGATTTCTGGGCCCCGTGGTGCGGTCCATGCAAGGCGATCGCGCCCATTTTGGAGGAGCTTGCCACCGAGTTCGACGGCAAGGTCAGTATCGCCAAGGTGAACATTGATGACAATGACGCCGTGGCCGCCGAATACGGCGTTCGCGCCATCCCGACCATGATCCTTTTCAAGGGTGGCCAAGTCGCCGAAACGCTCGTCGGCATGATGCCAAAAGCGACGCTGAAAGCGAAACTCGCGGCCCACGTCGCCTAACCATTTTAGGACCGTCCGGCGGTCGGTCCCAAAACAGACAGGAATGTCTGTGTCACCTTTCAGACCGCCGCTCAGGGAGCTGCCAGGCCGATCGCGAACAATAACGCGTAAAGCGCCAGTAATTTTCCCGTGTCGCCCAGCAGAGCAATCAGCTCGCTGGGCGATTTGCTTTGGCGCAATCGGATCAGGTGGCGCCACGCGACGGGCGCAAGGATGCAGGGAAGCAACACGCCCATCGAAAATCCGAAGACCCGCCAGAAGACCACCGGCACCGCCAGCGAGATCAGCCACGCTCCCGCGAACTGCACCCGCGCCGCGCGGCGACCCAGGCGTACGACGAGCGTTCGCTTGCCAGCTTTCGCATCGGTTTCGACATCGCGATAATTGTTTACCACGAGAATATTCGCGGCCAGCAGACCAATCGGAACGCCCGCCAGAAGCGCCGCCCCCGTCAACTCCCCTGCCTGAACGAAAAACGTGCCTGCCACCGCCACGAGGCCGAAAA